>DATJSR010000186.1:0-8875 GCA_035504015.1 Steroidobacteraceae bacterium | reverse complement strand
GCGAGCCAGCCGGAGACGCGCCCCGCCGGCTGGGTTCTGACGGCGATCTCGAGGTGCGCTCCCCCGGGCGCGCTCACCAGCGAATAGGTTCGTCGCAGCGTGCGCTCCCCGAGCGTGACGCGCAGCGTGATGTGCTGGCCGGGGTGGAACTGGAAGGCCTCGCGTACCTCGGGCGGCAGCACCAGGCGCAGGCGCACGGCATCCTCGGCGTCCTGCAGCACCTCCTGCACCCTCAGCGAGTGGAAGCTCATCACAGACATTTGAAGTAGTCGAAGGGCTCGAGGCAGCTGCGGCAGCGATACAGAGCCTTGCAGGGGGTGGAGCCGAATTCGCTCACGCATTCGGTGTCGTCGCTGTGACAATGCGGACAGCGACGCGGGGTGCCGAAGGGGTCGTGGCTTCGCGCCTGCGTCGGGGGCGCGATGCCGAAGGCCTCGAGTCGTGCGCGCCCGCGCTCGCTCAGGTCCGCGCTGCTCCAGGGAGGATCGAGCACCGTCACGACCTCGACTTGGGCGAAGCCCGCCTCTTGCAGCGCCGCGGCCACCGTCTGCTGAATCACGCGCGTCGCCGGGCAGCCGAGATAGGTGGGCGCGACGCCCACGCGCAGCCGCTCACCTTGCGCCTCGATGAAGCGAATGATGCCGAGGTCCGTCACGCTCACCACGGGGATCTCCGGGTCCATGACGCCATCGAGCACGCGCCGCGCCCGCTCGCCCGCCGCCCCGGTCACTGGCGCGACGCGGCTCACAGCGTCTTCACCTCATCGGGGATGTCGTAGAAGGTCGGATGGCGATAGACCTTGTCACGGGCCGGCTCGAACAGCGCATCCGCATCGGCCGGATCCGAGGCGGTGATCTCGCTCGAGCGCACCACCCACAGGCTCACGCCCTCCTCGCGGCGGGTGTACACATCGCGCGCGTGCTCGAGCGCCATGCGTGCATCGGTTGCGTGCACGCTTCCCACGTGCTTGTGCTCGAGCCCGGCACGCGAGCGCACGAACACCTCCCACAGCGGCCAGCGCGGATCGATCACAGCACGCTCTCCGGGTGCGCCACTGGCGCGGGCGGCTCTGCCGCCGGCAGCGCCTCGGCGCGGGCACGTTGCTTCGCGGCGTAGGCGGCGGCGGCCTCGCGCACCCAGCGGCCCTCCTCGTGAGCCTTGCGCCGGGCGGCCATGCGCTCGTGGTTGCAGGGCCCGTTGCCACTCAGCACCTCGTCGAATTCCGTCCAGTCGATCGCTCCGAAATGATAATGGCCGCTTGCCTCATCGAAGCGCAGCTCGGCATCGGGTACCTTGAGCCCCAGATAGTCGGCCTGCGGCACGGTGAAGTCGACGAACTTCTGCCGCAGCTCATCGTTGGTGAAGCGCTTGATCTTCCAGCGCACCGATTGCGCGGTGTGCTTTGACTGCACATCACTCGGGCCGAACATCATGAGCACGGGCCACCACCAACGGTTGAGAGCATCCTGAGCCATCTGCCGCTGCGCAGGCGTACCGCGCGCGAGCGCGAGCATGATCGAGTAGCCCTGGCGCTGATGAAAGCTCTCCTCCCTGCAGATGCGCACCATGGCGCGGGCATACGGTCCGTAGGAGCAGCGGCACAGCGGAATCTGATTCATGATCGCCGCGCCATCGACCAGCCAGCCGATCGCACCCACATCGGCCCAGGTGGGTGTCGGATAGTTGAAGATGCTCGAGTATTTCGCGACCCCGCTCAGCAGCTGCTCGACCAGCTCCTCGCGCGCGATGCCGAGCGTCTCGGCGGCGCCATAGAGGTAGGCGCCGTGCCCGCCCTCGTCCTGCACCTTGGCGATGAGGATGGCCTTGCGCTCGAGCGAGGGCGCGCGCGAGATCCAGTTACCCTCAGGCAGCATGCCGACGATCTCCGAGTGAGCGTGCTGGGAGATCTGGCGAATGAGGGTCTGGCGATAGCCCTCCGGCATCCAGTCCTTGGGCTCGATCTTCTCCTCGGCATCCACCTTCGCGAGAAAGCGCGCCTCGCGGGCGGCATCCGCCACCTTCGACTCGGGCGTCGGTGCCCGCTGATCCAGTGCCTGTGCGTACATATGATCTCCTGGCGCTCAGCGCGCCACGCGCTCGATGAGCATGGCGATGCCCTGCCCCACGCCGATGCACATGGTGCAGAGCGCGTAGCGTCCGCCGCCGCGCTCGAGTTGGTTGACGGCGGTCGCGAGCAGCCGGGCACCGCTGGCACCCAGGGGATGGCCGATCGCGATGGCACCGCCGTTCGGATTCACGTGCTCGGCATCGTCCGGCAGCCCGAGCTCGCGCAGCACCGCAAGGGACTGCGCCGCGAAGGCCTCGTTGAGCTCGATCACGTCGAGCTCTCCGAGACGCACCCCGCTGCGCTCGAGGAGCTTGCGGGTCGCCGGCACCGGGCCGATTCCCATGATACGCGGTGCAACGCCGGCCACCGCGCTCGCGCACACGCGTGCGCGCGGCACCAGGCCATGGCGCTCGATCGCGCGCTCGCTGGCGAGCAGCAGCGCCGCGGCGCCATCGTTGATGCCGGAGGCGTTGCCCGCCGTGACCGAGCCTTCGGGACGCACCACACCCTTGAGCTTGGCGAGCGCCTCGAGCGTCGTATCGGCGCGCGGGTGCTCATCCTCACGCACCATCAGCGGCTCCTGCTTCGCACGCGGGATCGTGACCGGCACGATCTCGCCGGCGAAGAAGCCGGCCTGGCGCGCGCGGGCGCAGCGCTGCTGGCTGCGCAGCGCAAAGGCGTCCTGATCGGCGCGCGAGATGTCGCGCTCGCGCACCAGGTTCTCCGCCGTCTGCGCCATGGAGTCGATCCCGTAGCGCGCCTCCATCGAGGGGTTCACGAAGCGCCAGCCGAGGGTCGTGTCCTCGAGCTTCGCGGCGCGGGCGAAGGCGCTGTCGGCCTTGCCGAGCACGAAGGGGGCGCGACTCATGCTCTCGACACCCCCGGCGATGGCGAGCTGCGCCTCGCCGCAGGCGATGGCGCGCGCGGCGGCCGCCGTGGCATCGAGGCTCGAGCCGCACAGGCGATTGACGGTCGTTGCCGGAATGCTCTCGGGCAGCCCCGACAACAGCACCGCCATGCGCGCGACATTGCGATTGTCCTCGCCCGCCTGATTGGCGCAACCGTAGTACACGTCATCGAGCGCCGCCCAGTCGAGGCGTGGGTGGCGCTCCATGAGCGCCCTGAGCGGAATGGCCGCGAGATCATCGGTGCGCACCCTGGAGAGCGCGCCGCCGTAGCGCCCGAAGGGGGTTCGCACGGCATCACAGATGAATGCAGCGCTCGAGCCTTTCATGCGTCCGGATCCTGCGGCCATTCGGCCAGCGTTCGGGTGAGCACGGTGAGGAAGCGATTGGCGCGATTCCCGTCCATCGCTCGATGATCGATCGTGAGAGTCACGTAGCAACGCGGCCTCGCCACGATACGCTCCTCGCCCTCCTCATCCACCACCACCGCGCGCTTCTCGAGCCTGCCGATGCCGAGGATGGCCACCTGCGGCTGATGGATCACGATCGGCGCGGCGAGCAGGCTGCCGCTCACCCCGTGATTGGAAAGCGTGAACGTCCCACCCTGCACGTCGGCGGGCGCCAGGCGCCCCGCCCGGGCGAGCCCCACCAGGCGCTGCAGCTCGCGCGCCAGCTCGAGGAGACCGCGTCCCTGGGCATCGCGTACCACCGGCACGATGAGCCCCTGTCCCTCGACCGCCGTTCCGATCCCAAGGTGCACCTGCTCGTAGATCTCGAGCGCATCGTCCGTCCAGCGCGCATTCGCCTCGGGCACCGCACGAATGGCGGCGACGCAGGCGAGCGCAAAGTAGGCGGTGAGCGTGAGCGGCGCGCCGCGCGCGGCGAAGTCCTCGCGATGCCGCGCCCGGTGGGCGAGTACGCCCCCAAGGTCGGCCTCGAAAACACTCGTGACGTGAGGTGCGCTCTGGAGGCTGCGCACCATGTGCTCGGCGATGCGCCGGCGCACGGCAGAGTGCGGCACCAGCCGGCGGCCCGCGAGCGGGGTCTGCTCGAGAGCGGTCGGCACCCCCGCCCGCTCGGGCGGCTGGCGCTCAACGTGGCGCAGCACATCATCGACCGTGACGCGCCCGTCCGGCCCGGAGCCTGTCACGGCGCTGGCGCTGAGCCCGTGCTCGGACAGCAGGCGCCGCACGGCGGGGCTCAACGGCGCTGCCGCCTCGCGGGGCTCGGCCGGGCGAGGGGCCGTGCGTTGCGACGCATCGCGAGCAGGCTCGCGCGGCTGCGCCGGGCTCGGCTCCGCGCTCGAAGGATCCGCCGCTCGCCCCTCGATGATCTCGATCCGCGCCAGCAGCTCACCGGGGGTCACCTCTTCCTGCTCCCGCTTGAGGACCTCGCGCAGCACCCCCGCCGCGGGGGCGGCCACTTCCACCGTGACCTTGTCCGTCTCGAGCTCGAGCAGCGGCTCATCGTGCGCGACGCGCTCGCCCACCGACTTGAGCCAGCGCAGCACCTGCGAGCGCGAGCCTTCGGTCTCGGCGCTGGGGGCACGAACCTCGATGCGCGCGCGAGCCGGGATGTCCGCGGCTGCACTCACTGGCTTGCCAGCGTGCGAATGGCCGCGACGATCCGCGGCACGCTTGGCAACACGGCCTCGAGAAGCACGGGGCTGTGGGGGCTCGGGATATCGGGCATGGTCAGGCGCTCCACCGGCGCATCGAGCTCGAAGAAGGCCTCCTTCGCGAGCGTCGCGGCGATCTCGGCGCCGAAGCCGGCCGTGTGCGTGTCCTCGTGCACGATGAGGCAGCGGCGTGTCTTCTTCACCGAAGCCAGAAGGCCGTCGCGGTCCCAGGGCACGATCGTGCGCAGGTCGAGGAGCTCCACGTCGACGGCCGAGCGCACCGCCGCTTCCTCGCAGCGCTCGACGAGCGCACCCCAGCTGACGAGCGTGAGCTCGCTGCCCTGGCGCAGGCAACGGGCACGCCCGAAGGGCAGCACGAAGTCATCGCCTGGATAAGGACGGCGCGCCCAAGCGGCATCGAGCATGGCGCGGTGCTCGAAGAAGATCGTCGGATCGTTGCCGCGCAGCGCCGCACGCAACAGGCCCACCGCATCCTCCGCATTCGAGGGCATCGCCACGCGCCACCCGATCGCGTGCGCGAACTGCACCTCATTCGTTTGACTATGCCAGGGGTCGCCGCACTTGAAGAAGCCCCCGGGCATGCGCACCACCAGTGGCGCGGCGAAGCGGTTGGCGGTACGCCAGCGCAGGGTACCGCAGTCGTTCAGCTGCTCGGTTGCGGGATCTGCGTACTTGCGAAACTGGATCTCCGGCACCGGCATCAGCCCCGCGAGCGCCATGCCCACCGCACGGCCGACGATGCCCTCCTCGGACAGGCTGGTGTCGAACACCCGCTCGGGACCGAACTTCTCCTGCAGACCGAGCGTCGCCGCGTGCACGCCGCCCTTGCGACCCACGTCCTCGCCGAAGACGAGCACGCGGGGATTGACGGCGAGCTCGTGCTCGAGCGTGCGGCGGATGGCCGTCACCATGTTGATCCGCGGGCCCTCGCCGCGCGCCGTCGGGGTGCCCTCGGCGAGCTCGATCGCGAGGGGCCGCAGGCCGCCCTGGGCCTGCAGCTCGAGCGAGCCGTCCGCGCGCTGCTCGCTGAAGACGAAGCGCGTGGCGGTGCGCGAATCGGGCGCGGCCCGGCGCTCCACGCGCGAGAGCGCCTCCTGCACCTCGCGCCGTGCGCGCGCCTCGATGAGGGACCACGCCTGCTCGGTGAGCACTGCGGGGATCAGCTCCGCGCGAAGCCGCATCAGGGGATCGCGCGCGCGCTCGGCTGCGAGCTCCTCGACGGACTTGTAGGCCTGCGTGTCCTGGCCCGAATGACCCGACAGCCGCGGCACCGTGACGCGCAGCAACGCAGGGCCGTCCCCGGCCCGAATGCCGTGCACCGCCTCCTGGATGAGCCTGGCGACCGCGCCGGGATGCGAGCCGTCGCACTCGAGAATCCGCAGCTGCCGAAACGCCGCGAGGTTGGCGGCGATGTTGCCGCCGGGGGTTTGCCATTCCGAGCGCACCGAGATGCCGTAGCCGTTGTCCTCGATGAAGAAAAGCACCGGCAGGCGCTGCGTGGTCGCCACGTTCAGGGCCGCCCAGAAGCCATTGGTGGCGGTGGAGGCATCCCCGCCGTGCGCGACGGCGATGCTGCCCTCGAAGCGCTCATCCCCGAGAACGCGTGAGTGGTAGAGGATCGACTGCGCCCAGCCGATCGCGGGGGTGTACTGCGCGCCCACGCCACCGCACGCGGGTAGCACGCAAGGGCCCTCCGCGCGCGGCAGGTTGAAGACGACTCCGATGTCGCGGCCCTCGCTCACACTGCCAGTGCGCATCATGGTGGAGGCCAAGGCGTCATCGAGTGCCAGTCCGAGCGCCAGCACCAGCGGCCGCGAGCGGTAGTAGACACCCACCGCATCGCGCCGCCCCGACAGCGCCTGCGCAAGCAGCACCTGCGTCACGTCGTGACCGCGTGCGGTGAACTGATAGAGCACCTGCTTCGCGGGCACCAGACGCGATTCCTCGAGCTCATCGAGGGCACGCGAGAGGAGCACCGTGTGCAGCACTCGGGCCCAGTCGAGCTGCGCTGCAGCGCTCTCACGGGGGCAATCGGCAAGGGCGGACATGGCATTCCCAGGCACATCGCGTGCACGTGTGGACCGTGCCCAGCGTAAGCCCATCGCAAGGGCAATAATCGCTAATTTCGACCTATAAATGTTTGCTTTTTAGCGATAAAGTGCTAGAAATTAAAGATTATTAGTGGAAATAAGCAATGAAGCTGGATCGCGTCGACGCCCGCATCCTTGCCGAGCTGCAGGAGCACGGCCGCAAGAGCATCGCCGAGCTCGCAGCGAGTGTCGGGCTCTCGGACACCCCTTGTGCCCGACGGGTGCGCCAGCTCGAGTCCGCCGGGGTGATCGAGGGCTACACGGCGATCGTCGATCCGCTGCGGCTCGGATTGAGCGTGCAGGCCTTCGTGCAGGTGAAGCTCACGCAGCACACCGATGAGAACATCGCGCAGTTTCGGCGCGCCCTCGAGGCGCTCGAGGAAGTGGTGTCCTGCTACGCCACCACCGGCGAGCACGATTTTCTGCTGCACGTCATCGCCACCGATCTCGATGCCATGAGCAATGTGGTGCTGCGAAAGCTGCTGAAGATCCCCTGCGTGCGCGACGTGCACTCGAGCATCGTGCTCGAGACCGTGAAGCGCTCACCGCGCCTGCCGCTATCGCATCTGGCGCGGCATCAGTGAGCCGGTGGCTGATCGACCCAGGTCCAATCGCGGCTCGAGGCGCGACAGCCGCCGCGCGGGGCCCTCGTCCAGGCACGCCCGCGCACCACGCGCCCGCTCGCAACCCCCGTGGGCTCGCCATCCCTGAGCGCCAGCTTGCCGTTCACGATCACATCGCTCACCCCGGTCGCGTACTGCATCGGCTTTGCGTAAGTCGAGTGATCCTGAAACGTCGCCGGATCGAAGATCACCACATCGGCGAAGGCGCCCACCTGCAGCCGTCCCCGATCGGGCAACGACAGCACGTTTGCCGGCAAACTGGTGAGCTTGCGAACCGCTTCCTGCACGCTGAGCAGATGCTCCTCGCGGACGTACTTGGCGAACAGACGAGCAAAATTGCCGTACGCCCGCGGATGCGTCGATGACAGGAGAAATACACCCTCCGGGGCGCTCGACTCGGCATCCGATCCCAAGCTCACCCACGGCAGCACGATCTGCTTCTCGATGTTGCTTTCGCGAATGATGGTGTAGGCGGCGCCGATCCCCGCCTCGTCCGCGATGACGAGATCGACGATCGCATCCTGCGCTGATACGCCGCGCTCGCGAGCGATGGATCCCAGCGTGCGGCCGATCAAGCTCTTCAACGCCGCCTTGCGCGTGGCGAGGATGAGAATGCCGTCCGCTCCTGCCTGCTGCCCCAGGTTCTCCCAGTCCTTCGGGTGCGGCTCGCGCATGGCGGCGATGACGCGTGCGCGAGTGGCCGGATCGCGCAATCGCGCCACCATGGCCTCGGGGCCGCCATCGTGTGCCCAGGGAGGAAGCGACGCATCGAGCGCGGTGGCGCCGGCCGTGTAGGTATACATATCCGCCGTGATGCGCACGCCGGAAGCGCGTGCTGCCTCGATCATGGTGACGACCTTCTCGCGCTTGTCCCAGTTGTCGTGCCCGATGAACTTGAAGTGATGGATCTCCGCGGGCGCACCGCTCGCGCGCGCGATGTCGATGGTCTCCCGGACCGCATCCTCGATGTGATCGCCTTCGCTGCGCATGTGCGCCGTGTAGATGCCGCCGCAACGTGCCGACTCGCTCGCGAGGTCGATCAGCTCCGGGGTGCGCGCGTAGGCATTGGGGGCGTAGATGAGCGCGGTCGTCAGGCCGAGCGCACCCTCCTCCATCGCCTGATGCACCAGGCGGCGCATGGCTGCGAGCTGGGTTGCGTTCGGCTGCACGTCCGCCTCCCCGAGCACGTTGACGCGGACCTCGCCTTCACCCACGAAGCTGGCGATGTTGGGGGCGATGCCGCGGTGCTGCAGGTGCTCGAGATACTGACCGAGGCTCGACCAGGTGATCGGATACTTGATGTCGCCCTGGCGCGCAGCCTGCAGCCGCGCCATCTGCGGGGACAGCGGGCCCATCGAGTCCTCGGTGAAAATATCGAGCGTGACCCCCTGCTTGAGGCCGCTGACCGCGCGGCCATCGACGAGCAGGGACTCCTCGGAGTGTCCCATCATGTCGATGAAGCCCGGCGCTACCGCCTGACCATGCGCATCGATCCGCAGCCGCGCCGTGCCGGGTGCATGGGGTCCGACATAGGCGATGCGATCCCCGTC
>DATJSR010000185.1:0-18125 GCA_035504015.1 Steroidobacteraceae bacterium | reverse complement strand
GTGTTGTCCAAAGCGCAGCTCGACGCCCTCGACGTGCAGAATCCCGGCGGATTCTCCTCTCTTACTTCGAGTGCCTATTCGGACGCGTCCTTCGGCCAGCCGAACGTGCCCCGCATCCGTGGGCAATTCGCGGACATGTTCTACAACGGAATGCGCGACAGCTTCACGCTCAACGGCTACGGCGCCCCGATCAGCTTCAACATGGTGGACTCCATCGATATCATCAAGGGCCCCGCCAGCGTTCAGGGCGGAGCGGGGCCGGGGGTGGGCGGCTCCATCGATATCGCTACCAAGATGCCCTCCATGACGACTCTAGCGGCCAGCGCTTCGGTCGAGGCCGACACTCAGCAGAAGCGCATCGTCCAGTTCGATGTGGGCGGCCCGCTCGCCGCGAATCTGGCCGGGCGCGTGAGCTTCACCAGCAATGACAGCGGCAGCTACTACTACGACATGTTCTTCCACCAGCAGTCGCTGTACGCGGCTCTGGTCGCCGACGTGACATCGAACTACAAGATCTCGATCAACGGCGATATCACCGATACCCTCTACCGCGAGAATGACGGCATCGACCGAGTGAACCAGGGGCTCATCGACAGCAGCACCTATCTCACCGGCGCTCCTCCGCTCTCGAGTGTCGTCGGCTTCGGCACGGAGGTGGATATCACCGGTGCCACGGTGCTCAATCCCCGCACCATCATCGATGAGCCGGCCGGCACGGGGGCGCACTCGCTGCACGGCATGCTGCAGATCATCCAGACTTACACGGCGAGCGACAATTTCTCCATCGTGAACAATACGTTCTACGACTACGTCAATCGCTACAACCAAACCGAGGACTACTACGCCGACACGGCCAAGGGTAGTTTCACGCTGGAGAACAAGACCGACTTCAAGGTCATGTTCCCCTTGGGTTTCGTGCACAACGAGCTCGACGCCGGCTTCACCTTCCGTTACGCGCACGTGCTCGACATCCAGAACTACAACAATGAGCCGGTCAGCGTGTTTGACCTGTCAAAGAACCCGAGTACCTGGATATTTCCGCCTTCGGCGCAGATCATCGGCGGTGCCTTCCCCTATACCGCGGCATTCGGCCACGTCCAGTACGGCTTCCCCGGTGAAGGCTCGGCTTTCGGGGAAATTCTGTATCCGAACGCCACCATCGATTCCAACCTCCAGGACGGAGCGGTTTTCCTCGAGCACCGTCTGACCTTCTCACCCCAGTGGAGCGTTCTGTACGGATTGCGCGGCGATTTGGTCCAGCTGAACGATTCGGACCCTCTGTACACGGAGGCGGAGGCGGCGTACGCATCACCCGCGAACGTGAACGGCTACTACGTGACGCCACCGCAGTCCCAGCACACCAGCTGGTACGGCCTCTACAACGGCAACATCAGCGTGGTCTACACGCCGACCGAGTGGGTGTCGGGCTATCTCACCTACAACAAGGCGCAGTACGTTTATGCCGAGGCCAACGACGGAGCAGTCGGCGCACTCAACGTGGCGCCGACCACGCAGCTGCGTCAAGCCACTCTCCTGGAGGAGGCGGGCGTGAAGTTCGACCTCTTCCACAAGGCGCTCTTCATGTCCATCGCAGGCTTCAAACAGGAGCGCGAGGAATCCACCGGCCCGAGCATTTACGATGAATCCTACGCGCACATCACGGGCGCCGAGTTCGAGCTCAACTACCAACCAAGTCCGCAGTTCTTTGCCACCGCGAGCTACTCCTATCTGCGTACCCGGCTGGACACGCCGGCCAGCTTCTATAACTTCCCGGAGCAGCCGGGCTTCAACATCGACGGTGCCGGCACCACGCTCAGCTTCTCCCCCAACCAGGACTTCGACGATCCGGGCGTGCCCAAGCACCTGATCAATTTCCTGGTCAACTACAAGCTCGACAGAGGCCTCGGCTTCCAGGCCAACCTGCAGGTGACCGGCCCCGTGCAGACCACGCAAGCGGGCTACGTGAACCTCACCCAGACCGAAACCAATCTCGAGAACGATTTCGGGTATGGGACGTACTCCGAACCCATCATCGATGCCATCCCGGCATCCGTCCTGAAGACCGGGTACTACAGCCCGCCCACCATTCCGTGGCAGTACCAGCTGAATGCGGGTGTCTTCTACAACTTCCTCGCGCATTACACGGTGAGGCTCATGGTGTACAACCTCGCCAACAAGGTGAATTGGCTGAACGACAATCCGTTCTACGGCAATGATTTCCTGACGCGGCAGCCGCCGCGCAGCTTCGATTTGACCTTCACTGCGAAGTTCTGACGCCAGCCGAGCCTCAGGCGCGAGGCGCAGCGCCTCGCGCCTACGAGCGGTCTTGCTCGTGCGCCTCGGCCCCGGCGAGCCGGCGCAAGTAGTCGCCCCACTTGGGGTCGTAGCCGGCGATGCGGTCGTGCAGGCGCGCCCCCTCGTTCCACCACTGCGCGGCGTTGCGACCCAGCTCCACGCCGCGGCGCGTATGCAGGTCGAGCATGTAGTCCTCCACGACGGGCCGGCGCTCGCCGCGCTCCACCACCGCGCGCGTCCAGCCCGCGAGCTCCATCGACGTGCTGTCCTTGGGAGCCATTGCCAGCAGCCGCACCGCGTGCGCGCAGTAGATCCAGCGATCACCGCGATCCTGCATGCGCAGCGCCTGCGCGTACAGGGCCTCGATGAGTGCGGGCGCTTGAGCGAGGCCAAAACCCACGTCCTCGGTGGCGATGATCTCCAGCCGGCGCCACAACAGCTCCTCTGTCTCAGGTCCATTGGCGAACAGCTCGTACGCGGCCAGTGCCGCCTCCTCGACCCGCCCGCGCCGGATGGATTTCTGCAGGACGGAGCGCAGCTCATCGACCGCGAAGCCGTTCGCCGTGGTCGTCCGGCTCCAAACATCATCGCTTTGATAGTTTCTGGACACGCTCTGTCTCCTTCTGGCTCGGCACCGACACGTCGGGCGCCGGTGCGTGTACCATGATCGACATGCACGGCGCCGCGCTTCCTTGCAGCATAAGCCGGCGTCGAGGCTGGTGAAAATGCAGGCGATGACGAACCAACGAGCCGGGCTGGCATCGGCCTCGCGTCGACGGTTCCTGAGGCACGGCACGGCACTTGCCGGCGCCCTGCTGTCAGGCGCGTGTCGTCGGCATCGAGCAGGCGCGCTCACCATGTCGCTGGGCTGGGTTCCGGACGTGGAGTACGCAGACCTGTGGGTGGCGCTCGCCCGTCACTACCTGGCCGACGCAGGAGTGCGGTTCGACTACCTGCCCGGAGGCCCCAATGCGCCCCAGCCCGTGCTCGAGATCTCCGCCGGCGAGGCCGACTTCGGCGATTCCGACTGGCTGCCCTACTGCGATGCCATTGCGCAGGGAAACGATTTCGTGATCGTTGCATCGCTGTTCCCGGTCGCCCCCGTCGGCCTGATCTCCCTGCCTGCGCATCCGGTGCGCACGCCTGCGGATCTACCGGGCAAGCGCTTCCTGGTCCAGGGACCGAATGAGCGCGCCATGCTGCAGGCGCTTTTTCGTATCAACGGACTCGCAGAGCATTACAGCACCGTGCCGGTCGGCTTCTCCGTCGAGCCGCTGCTCGAGGGCGCTGGGGATGCCTACTTCTGCTTCATCACCAACCAGCCGCAGAGCCTCGCTCGCATGGGGTTGCGGGAGGGCAAGGACTTCTACGTCACGCGCCTCTACGATCTCGGCTATCGCGTCAGCAACTCGCTGCTCGCGATCGAGCGCGGGACGCTGCGCCGACGCCGCGGCGAGATGGTGCGCTTTCTCGCAGCGCTGTTGCGCGGTCATGCGGCCAACGCGGCCGATCCGGCGTACGGCGCACGCCTCGCCGTCGACCGTTACGGCGCCGATCTGGGACTCGACTTGCAGCAGCAGATCACCCTCAACCGCCTGCAGATCCCGCTCGAGACGCAACCGGGCGCAGAGATCCCGTTCTGGTTCAGCGAGGAGAGCTTTGCCGGCAGCATGTATTCGATCGCGCGCAGCTCCGGTCGGCCGAGCCTGCCCCCGCCCGCGCGGTTGCGCGACATGAGCCTGCTGGAAGAGGCCTTCCGGGCGATCCGCTGAGCATGGCAACCCTCGCCCTGAGCGGCGTCACGCGTGCCTTCCTGCGCGCAACCGGCGCAGGCCGCAAGCAGTCCTTCCTCGCCCTGGGTCCGCTCGACTTGCTGATCGGCGACGGCGAGCTCGTCGCACTGATAGGTCCCTCCGGCTGCGGCAAGAGCACCGTGCTGCGCATGCTCGCGGGACTCGTGCAGCCGAGCAGCGGAGCGGTCTCGATCAACGGCCATCCACCCCAGGATCTGCAGAGTCGGCATCTGCTGGGAATCGCATTCCAGGAGCATGCGCTCCTGCCCTGGCGAAGCGTCCGAGGCAATCTGCGCCTGCCTTTCGAGGTGGCGGGCGTCAGCGCCAGCGAAGCGCGCATTCGCGAGCTCATCGCGCTCGCCGGCCTGGAGGGATTCGAGCACGCCCGCCCTGCGGAGCTGTCCGGGGGAATGCGGCAACGGGTTGCGATCGCCCGCGCACTGGCGCTGCGACCCAAGCTGCTGCTGCTGGATGAGCCCTTTGGCGCGCTCGATGCCGTGACGCGACGCAGGCTCAACTTCGAGCTCGAGCGTATCTGGCTGGAAGGCCGGCCCACCACGCTCCTGGTGACGCACAGCGTCGATGAGGCCGTCCTGCTCGCCGATCGCGTCATCGTCCTGACACAGCGCCCCGGCCGCGTGCGCAGCGATCTGGCCGTTCCTTTCGCGCGACCGCGGCCGGCGGCACTCATGCGGACGGCCGAGTTCCATCGTCTGGCCGATGAGCTCACCGCACAGCTGGAGACCGCATGAGGGCTCGCTCCGTCGTCTCTGCGGCGATGGGCTGCGTGCTGCTGTTGTGCGCCTGGCAGCTCGTCGGCCACGAGCGGCTGCTCGGGGACACGTTCCCAGCGATCACCGAGGTATTGCGCATCTACCACGATGCCCCGCGGCGGGCGCTGCTCATGCGATCGCTGACCGCGACAGTGGGCTCGGCGGGGGCAGGCTATGGCGTCGGCCTGTGCCTGGGCGTCCTCGTCGCGCTCATCGCTCACCTCGCGCCGCTGCTGCGCGCGGGATTGGACCGCATGGCGGTTCTCGTCAATGCATTGCCGGTGATCGCCCTGGCACCCGTGCTGATCATTACCGCCGGCCGTGAGGACACGCCGACGGCGCTCGCGGCCGTACCGGTCTTCTTTCTGATCTACACCGCCACGGGAATCGGCCTGCGCAGCGCCGGCCTGCACCTGGAAGAGGTCTTGACGACCCTGGGCGCCAATCGCTGGCAGCGGCTGCTCAAGATCGAAGCGATCGCCGCCCTCCCGCAGCTTGCAAGCGGCATGAAGATCGCCACCTCCAGCGCGGTCATCGGAGCGATCGTCGGGGAATGGTTCGGTGCGCCCTCGGGGCTCGGCGTAGTCGTTCTCAACAGCATGCAGAACTTTCAGATACCGCTGCTCTGGGCGACAGTCATCGTGATCGCCGCGATCACGATCTGCGGCTACGCCGTGCTGTCGCTCGGGGAGCGTGCCGTTCGGCGGAGATTCTCCGGTGAGACGCTGGATCTTTGATCTCTGGCCGTTGCTGCTGCTGCTGCTCCTGTGGCAGTTGTGGGTCAGCACCGCCGGCTACAACAGCATCGTGCTCGTGCCCCCGGGTGCAGTGGCACGCGACTTGTGGCGCTTTCCCGGGGCCTACCTTCTACCTGCCTTGCATACGCTCGGCTTTGCCCTCGGGGGTCTCATTCTGGGCATGGCTGCCGGCATCTTGCTGGGCGTCGCGGCATGGCTTTCGGAGCTGCTGGCGGGTATCGCCACCCCCGCCGCCTTACTGCTGAGCTCGACACCGGTCGTATGCCTGATTCCGATCATCGCCCGGCTCTTCGGCTACGACAGCCGCACCGAGCTCATTGCCGTCGCCGTCATGACGTTCTTCCCGGCGTTCGTCTACTGCGGTGCCGGCCTGCAGCAGCTGCCCCCCATGTCGCGCGATGTGCTGCGCGTGCTGCACGCCACCCGCTGGCAGAGCCTGCGTCTGCTCGCACTGCCTGCGGCCGCTCCGGCGCTCGTCGCGGCGCTGCGCCTGGGGGCTGCGGCGAGCGTGCTGGTCGCGCTCGTGGCCGAGTACCTGATGCAGACCGGCGGTCTCGGCACGCTCTTCGCCGTCACGCTGCAGCAGTTTCACCTTGCGAGGGCACTCGGCGCCAGCGCCGTAGCCATGCTGCTGTCGGTGCTGCTGTTCCAGCTGATCCGCGTCTGCGAGGAGCGCCTCTCGCGCATCTACCGCTGAGCGCTCTCAGGCGAGGTAGATGAAGCGCGCGATGAACAGAGCCGAGAGCAGGTACACGAGCCAATCCCGCCAGGTTGCCTTGCCGCGCACCAGCTTGAGAACGGCGTGGCTGATGATGCCGAAGGCGAGTCCATTCGCGATCGAGTAGCTGAGCGGGATCATGATCACTGTCAAGAAGGCGGGAATGGCCTCGAGAGGGTCCACCCAGTCGACCTCCGCCAGCGCGCCCATCATCATGCCGCCGACCAGAATGAGGGCGGGCGCGGTCGCCGCGGTAGGAATGGCCTGCACCAACGGCGCAAAGAACAGCGTGCACAGGAACAAAATCCCCACTACCACGCTCGTGAGGCCGGTACGTCCACCGACGGCGACTCCCGCTGCGCTCTCGATGTAACTCGTGACCGGACTGGTGCCCGCCGTCGCCCCGACCATCATCGCCAGGGAATCCACCGTCAGAATGCGGTTCAGCCGGGGTATCGAGCCGTCCGGTGCCGTGAGTCCGGCCCGCTTGGTCACGGCCACGAGCGTACCGACATTGTCGAAGAGATCGACCAGCAGGAACACCAGGACGATCTCGACCAGCGACAGCCCGAGACCGCCCTTGAGGGCGAGCGCCGCCGGCACGTCGAGCTTGAATGCGGCCGCGGAAAGATCCGTGAGATGGTAGATGCCGGGGGCAAAGTGAGCCATGCCGAGCGCAAAGGCAACCACCGCCGTCACCAGGATGCCGAGCAGAATGGCGCCTTTCACCCGCCATATCTGCAGGGACGCGATCACCAGCAGGCCGAGCAGCGCGAGCGCCGTGGTGGGCGTGGTCAAGCTGCCGAGACTCACCATCGTGCCGGGCTTGGCGATGATCACACCGGCATCCGCCAGGCCGATGAAGGCGATGAACAGCCCGACGCCACCGGCAACCGCGGCGAACAGGGAGCGCGGTACGGCATTCATGATGAGCTGACGCACGCCGAGAAGTGTCAGGATCAGAAAGGCGGCGCCCGAGAGGAACACGCAGCCGAGCGCCGTCTGCCAGGGCAGCCCCAGCCCCTTCACCACGGTGTAGGTGAAATAGGCATTGAGTCCCATGCCCGGGGCGAGCGCCAGGGG
The DNA here is from genome assembly GCA_035504015.1 of Steroidobacteraceae bacterium. Taxonomy (GTDB): domain Bacteria; phylum Pseudomonadota; class Gammaproteobacteria; order Steroidobacterales; family Steroidobacteraceae; genus JASHUC01. The sequence continues at coordinate 10,705 of DATJSR010000185.1, read as the reverse complement.
ATAATTCGACACCAGCCCCATCAGAATGCTGCCGAAGGCCGCGGCAAAGCAGGTGGCCGCGGCCACGCCGGCTGTGGGCATGCCGGCGGCACCGAGGATGACGGGGTTGACCACGACGATGTACGCCATGGTGAGGAACGTGGTCAGGCCGGCGAGCAGCTCGGTGCGAACGTTGGTGCCGTGACTGTCGAGACCGAAGAAGCGATTGAGCATTCGTCACCCTTCGTTGTTCTAATGGCGCTCGCAGTAGCGCTGCCGGACCCGGGGCGTGCAACGAGGATGCACAAGCATGCCGCGCGGCGCAACCGCTGCCATTGCCACGGCACTCTGTTGGGGCATTGCGCGTCCCGCGGTGCGCACAATCGGTGCAGGGGATTGTGTACAAAAGCCGCAGTGAACGTGCTGTAATGCCCGGCAGATGTGGGCTCGATGGGCAAGCTGACCACACATGTCTTGAACGTTGCGGCGGGCATTCCGGCAGCCGGTATGCGCATCGAGCTGCGCGCGGCGGCGCCAGCGCTCGCGGCACACACGCTGATCACCGCGGCCCAAACCAACGCCGATGGGCGCTGCAGCTCTCCCCTGCTCCAGGGCGCCGTCTTTCGGGAAGGTCGCTACACGCTGACGTTTCACGTTGCCGCCTACTTTCGCGCGCTCGGCCAGCAGCTCGCCGAGCCGCCTTTTCTCGATGAGGTCGTGATCGCCTTCGGCATCGCCGACCCGCGCCAGGACTACCATGTTCCCTTGCTGGTATCACCCTGGAGCTACGCCACCTATCGGGGCAGCTGAGAGCATGTCGCCTGCCACCGAAGCCGAGGCGCCCCTCTCCCACACGCTGCGGTTCATCCTGGATGGCGAGGTCGTCTGCCTCGAGCGGCCCGCGCCGACGACGACCGTGCTCGAGTATCTGCGCGAGACCGCCGGACGCTGCGGCACCAAGGAGGGCTGCGCCGAAGGTGACTGCGGTGCCTGCACCGTGGTCCTCGGCGAACTGACGGCAGATCGCCGGCGCATCACCTATCGAGCAGTCAACTCCTGCATTCGATTCCTGCCGACGCTCGATGGCAAGGAGCTGATCAGCGTCGAGAGCTTGCAGCAGCCCTCGGGCGCGGCTCACCCCGTGCAGCAATCGATGCTCGATCAGCATGCGTCCCAATGCGGCTTCTGCACGCCAGGATTCGTGATGTCGCTGTTCGCGCTGTACCTCAACAGTGCGCACCCCGGCCGCGAGCAGGTGGTCGATGCGCTCGCCGGCAACCTGTGCCGCTGCACCGGGTACCGGCCCATCATCGATGCCGGTCTGCACCAGACGGAGTATCCCGCGCCCGAGCGCTGGAGCCGCGAGGATGCAGGCTCCGCCTCCCGCCGCCACGCGCTGGAGCGTCTCGCGCAGGAACGCGATGCCGGCGGATCGTTGCGTTATCAGGGTTATCACGCACCTCGCAGCGTCGCGGAGCTGAGCGAGTCGCTGCGGGCGCAACCCGATGCGCTCGTGCTTGCCGGCGGCACCGACATCGGCCTGTGGGTCACCAAACAGCTTCGGCAGCTGCCCACGCTGGTCTTCGTCGGTGACGTGCGCGAGCTCTCGGCCATCGAGGAACGCCCCGGGGAGCTGTGGATCGGCGCCGCCGTCACACTCACGGATGCATGGCCGGCGCTCTTGCGGCGCTTCCCCGAGCTCGGTGAGCAGGCGGCGCGCTTTGCCTCTCCCCCCATTCGCAACTCCGCAACGCTGTGCGGCAACCTCGCCAACGGCTCGCCGATCGGCGATGCCATTCCCGCTCTGCTCGCACTCGATGCGCAGATCGAGCTGCGCAAAGGCGCCGCCGTGCGCCGGGTGCCGCTCGAGCACTTCTATCTGGGCTATCAGAAGAAGGACCTGAGCCCGAGCGAGTTCGTGACGGGTGTGGCCATTCCGGCGGCCACCGCGGGGCGCCTGCTCGGCAGCTACAAGCTCGCGAAACGCATCGATCAGGACATTTCGGCCGTTTGCGCGACCTTTTGTGTGGACCTCGATGGCGAGCGGGTGCGCACGGCGCGACTCGCCTATGGAGGGATGGCGGCGACCGCCTGCCGGGCGCGCCAGGCCGAGCGCGCCTTGCTCGAGCATGGCTGGACTCCCGCGGGGATCGACGCCGCAGCCAGCGCGCTGGCCTTGGATTTCAAGCCCCTCTCCGACCTGCGCGCCAGCAGCGCATATCGTCTGCAGGCCGCGGGCAACCTCCTGCGTCGCTTTTTCATCCAGATCCGGGGCGAGCGCCCGACCCTGCGCACCGGGGATACGTTGCGCACCGGGGATGCCCTGCGCACCGGGGATGCCCTGCGCACGGGGGACGCCTCGCATGCGCAAGAGACGATGCCGGCAGGTGCTCGCACGCCATGAGCGTCGGCAAGCCGCACGGTCACGACAGTGCGCCGCTGCACGTACGCGGTGCGGCGCCGTACTGCGACGACATTGCGCTGCCCGCGAACGCGCTGCACGCCGCCTTCGGCATCAGCCCCATCGCCCACGGCCGCATCACGGCACTCGATCTGTCTGCGGTGGCCGCTGCACCGGGAGTGGTGGCCGTCGCGGTCGCGGCCGATGTTCCCGGTGAGAACAACTACGGGGGCGCCGTGCACGACGACCCGATCTTCGCCGAGGATCTGGTGCAGTACGCAGGGCAGCCCGTGTTCGCCGTGGCGGCAGGCTCCATGCGCGCGGCGCGGCTCGCTGCGCGGCGCGCCAGGCTCGATATTGCGCCACTGCCCGCGTTGCTGGACATTCGCGCAGCACTCGCCGCGCAAAGCTACGTCCTGCCCAGCCAGACACTGCGTCGCGGCGCTCCGCATGCGCAGCTGCAGGCAGCGCCGCAACGCGTCAGCTCGACCGTCTTCATCGGTGGCCAGGATCATTTCTATCTGGAAGGACAGATCGCGGCGGCCATCCCTCAGGAGGATGGCGGCATGCTGGTGCACAGCTCGACGCAGCATCCGAGCGAGGTCCAGGCCATCGTGGCCCATGCCCTGAGCGTTTCGGCCAACCGGGTCGTCGTGCAGTGCCGCCGCATGGGCGGGGGCTTCGGCGGCAAGGAGAGCCAGGCCGCCCTCATTGCTGCGGCGGCCGCCGTGCTCGCCCGCAAGAGTGCGCGACCGGTCAAACTGCGACTGGACCGCGATACCGACATGCTCATGACCGGCAAGCGCCACGACTTCATCGCCGACTACGAGGCGGGCTTCGACGATCGCGGCAGACTGCTGGCCCTGAAGGTCATGCTCGCCTCGCGCTGCGGCTACTCCGCCGACCTCTCGGGCCCGGTGAACGACCGTGCGATGTTCCACATCGATAACGCGTACTACCTCGAGCACGTCGAGATCGTGTCGCATCGCTGCAAGACTCACACGGTCTCGAACACGGCCTTCCGCGGCTTCGGTGGACCCCAGGGGATGATGGTGATCGAAGCAGTGCTCGATCACATCGCCCGCACGCTGCAGCTGGATCCTCTCGATGTTCGGCGCATCAACCTGTATGGCAGCGCCGAGCGCAATCTCACCCCCTACGGTCAGGTCGTCGAGGGCAACCGTCTGCCGGAGATCTTCGAGCGCCTCGAGCACAGCAGCGAGTATCGCCGGCGCCGCGAGCAGATCGCGAGCTGGAACGGCGCGCAACCCGTCATCAAGCGCGGCCTGGCCCTCACGCCCGTCAAATTCGGCATCTCATTCACCGCCACGCTGTTCAATCAGGCGGGCGCACTGCTGCAGGTCTACACCGACGGCACCGTGCTGCTCAATCACGGCGGCACGGAAATGGGTCAGGGGCTGCACGTGAAGGTGGCGCAGGTGGTGGCCGCAGAGCTGGGCGTGCCGCTCGCAGCCATCCGCATCGCGGCGACCGATACGAGCAAGGTGCCGAACACCTCGGCCACCGCTGCCTCCTCCGGCGCGGATCTCAACGGCAAGGCAGCGCAGGCGGCGGCGATCGAGATCCGCGAGCGACTCGCGGCGCTCGCGGCGGAGCGCTACGGGGTCGCCGCGCACGAGGTGCGCTTCGCGCAAGGGCAGGTGCACGTGGGCAGCGAGCGGCTGAGCTTCGCATCGCTCGCCCGCGCCGCACACGAAGCGCGCGTGTCGCTGTCGGCGACCGGTTACTACCGCACGCCCAAGATTCATTGGAACAAGGAAACCAAGCGGGGGCGGCCCTTCTACTATTTCGCCTTCGGCGCCGCGGTCTCAGAGGTGGCGGTCGATACCCTCACCGGTGAGACGCAACTGCTGCGCGTCGACATCCTGCACGACGTGGGTACCTCGCTGAACCCCGCCATCGATCAGGGCCAGATCGAGGGGGGCTTCCTGCAGGGCGTCGGCTGGCTCACCTCCGAAGAGCTGTACTGGAACGAGGCGGGTCAGCTCGGCACGCACGCGCCCTCGACCTACAAGATTCCCACGGCGCGTGACTGGCCGGCGGATGCGCGCGTGGAGATGCTGGCGGCGGCGCCGAACCCGGAGGAGGCGATTTTTCGCTCGAAAGCGGTGGGCGAGCCGCCGCTGATGCTGGCGCTGTCGGTATTTCATGCGATCCGCGATGCCTGTGCCGCCTGCGGACCGCTCGGCTGCGTTCCCGAGCTGCGGGCACCCGCCACCCCCGAGGCGGTATTGCGCACCATCGATGCGCTGCGCCGCAGGTGCGCTGCGTGAGCATCCCGCACGTCAAAGGCCATCCGCAGGCGCTCCCGGCGGCCTGCCACTCGCAGGTGCCGAGCCCCGATGGTGCATGGCTCACACCGCTCGCGGGCCACTGGATCGAGGCCGCCTGCAAGCATCTTGCTGCGCATCCCGCCCTGGTGCGTGTCACCGTCACCGCATTGCGCGGCTCGGCCCCCCGCGAGCCCGGTGCGAGCCTGCTCGTCCACGCTCTGGGCACCGTCGGTACCATTGGCGGGGGTAGGCTGGAGTGGCACGCGATGGCGCTCGCGCGCGAGCTGCTCCTCGATATCCGCGCACCATCGGCACGCACCACCGAACTGATCCTGGGTCCTGAGCTGGGGCAGTGTTGCGGCGGCCGCGTCGAGTTGTGGCTCGAGCGGCTGACGCGACGCGATCTGCCGTGGCTCGAGGCGGCGGCGCGCCGGCTGCGGCAGGCGCCGGACGCGCCCGGCGTTGCGGTTCTCGCCAGTGAACTCGCCGACCGAAGGGTCACCCATCGCCTGCTGCGCCGGTCTTCCCCCGCAGGGGCGGCGGTGCAGCTGCGACGCGGCGCGGCGGCAAGCGTCACCCTGTTCGAGGTGCTGCGGCGGCAGCGGCCTCCACTCTGGATCTTCGGGGCCGGACACGTAGGTCAAGCCCTGGTCCGCCTGTTGGCGCAGCTGGCACTCTTCGAGATCACCTGGGTCGATCCGCGCGCCGAGTTGCTGCCCGCCGATCTTCCCGAGGGAGTCAGGGCGGATGTCTGTGCGCATCCGGCAGAGCGCGTGGCCAGCGCACCTACCGGTACGCGCTTCGTGGTCCTCACTCACGATCACGCGCTCGACTTTGAGCTGTGCCGCCTCGTCCTTTCGCGTGCGGACTCTGCGTGGTTGGGCCTCATCGGGTCGGCGAGCAAAGCGGCGCGATTCCGCTCACGCTTGCTGCGCGCGGGCCTCGACCCCGAGGCGGTGGCGAGGCTCGACTGCCCGATCGGCGTCGGCGGCATCTCGAGCAAACAGCCCGTTGCCATCGCCATCGCAATTGCCGCTCAACTGCTGCAGCAGATGGATGCGAAGACCGCCCCGACCGAGGCGCCGAGTGCAACGCAGGCCGTCTCGAGTGCAACGGACACCGTCGCGAGCGCCGGCGCCCGCTCGCAGGAGTGCACCGGCAACTGCGACGCATGCGGCGCGCACCCGCACGGCAAGGCATGAGCGCGTTCGCGATCGAATTCCTGAGCATGCTCGGTCGCTGGGTGCATCTGATCACCGGCATCGCCTGGATCGGCTCGTCCTTCTACTTCGTCTGGCTGGACAATCACCTGCTGCCCCCGACGGACGAAACACTGCTCAGCAAGGGAGTCGCCGGAGAGCTCTGGGCGGTGCACGGCGGGGGGTTCTACAACGCCCAGAAGTATCGCGTCGCCCCCCCGTTGCTGCCCAAATCCCTGCACTGGTTCTACTGGGAGGCCTACTCGACATTCCTCTCGGGTCTGTTCCTGCTGTGCCTGCTCTATTACGCTCAGGCCGATCTGTATCTGATCGACCCGCGCGTCGCTGCACTGAGCCGTCCCGAGGCGGTTGCGATCAGTGTCGCCTTTCTCATCGGCGGCTGGCTCATCTACGACGCGCTTTGCCGCAGCCCGCTGGTGCGCAGGCCGGTGTGGCTCGCCAGCGTGGTCGCCGGACTCGCCTGCGCGGCCGCCTATGGACTCTGCCACCTCTTCAGCGGCCGCGCGGCCTTCCTGCAGTTCGGCGCCATGCTCGGCACCATCATGGTAGCCAACGTCTTCTTCGTCATCATTCCCGGTCAGCGCGAGATGGTGCGGGCCAAGCAGCAGAGCCGCGAGCCCGATCCCGAGGCCGGGCTGCGCGGCAAGGTGCGCTCGGTGCACAACACCTACTTCACGCTGCCCGTGCTCTTTACCATGATCAGCAACCACTACGCGTTCGCCTTTGGCGCACGCGACAACTGGCTCGTGCTGATCGCCATCTGCGCCGCCGGGGTGCTGATACGCGTGTACTTTGTGGATCGCCACAAGCGCCACTGGCGCGGCGGCAGAACCTCACCCTGGCCTGCCCTGACGGGCGTGCTGGTGCTCGCCGCCACCGCCGCCGTGCTGGCCCCTCGCGCGACTCCCTCGACACTCACCGCGGCCACACCCGCCGAGCAGTTCTCCGCCGTACAGCACATCGTGGCGCAGCGCTGCATGCCGTGTCATGCCGCCCTGCCGACGCAGCCGGGCATCGCCACCGCGCCGAAGGGACTGAGGCTCGACACACCCGAGGCAATCCTCACCCACGTGGCCGTGATCGGACCGCAGGTGCAGGCGCGAGCCATGCCGATCGGCAATCTCACCGGCATGACAGAGCACGAGCGCGCCGAGCTGCTCGACTGGATAGGACATGGCGCACCTCACTGAGAGCTCCGCATGAGTCTTCACGACGCCCTCGATCGGCGCAAACGTATGGCCGACGGCACGGCCGCCGGCCGCTCCTCACGTGCGGCGAAGAGCGGCATCGACACCGCGCAGGTGCACGAGCGTATCTGGACCGCCATCGTGGACCACCGTCTGCCGCCCGAGACGCGGCTCGTGGAGAGCGAGCTCTGCCGCATCTTCGGCGTCGGCCGCACGCGCGTCCGCCAGGTTCTGCAGCGCCTGGCGCACGAGCGCATCGTCACCCTCATGCGCAACCGCGGCGCAAAGGTCTCCAGACCCTCGGTGCGCGAGGCACGCGAGGTTTTCGCCGCGCGCCGGCTCATCGAGGCGAACATCGTCGAAACCTTCCTCAAGGCGGCGACGCGCAAGGACGTGAAGCGCCTCTGGGAGCACGTGGGGCGCGAGGATGAAGCCTGGCGAAGGAGCGACCGGCGTGCGAGCCTCAAGCTCTCCGGCGAGTTCCATCTGCTGCTCGCAGAGGCCGCCGGCAATGGCATCCTGCTCGAGCTGCTGCGCGACCTGGTCTCCCGCTCCTCTCTCATCATCGCGGTCTATCAGGCTCCAGGCGCATCGCCGTGTCCTCCGGATGCGCATCGCGAGCTCACGGCGATGCTCGAGCGGCGCGACCGCTCGGCGATCAAGCTCATGATCCAACATCTGGATCAGGTGCTGGCAGAGCTGGCGCTCGAGGAGCGCAGCGCCGGTGGAATCGATCTCAAGAGCGTATTCGGTGCCCGGCAATGATCGGGTGGCTCGGACACGCCCCGCAGCCCCATCACGCGTCATGATGACGCTCGAGGAGCTCAATCGCCTGCCGGCGCCGGGCTTCGTTGCGGCGCTCGGCTCCATCTTCGAGCATTCTCCCTGGGTTGCCGAACGCGTCGCGCCACGGCGGCCGTTCGCAAGCATGCTCGTGCTGCACCGGGCGATGTGCGACGCCGTGCTTTGCGCTGAGGAAGCCCAGCAACTGAAGCTGATCCGCGCTCATCCGGAGCTCGCGGGGCGTGCCGCCGTGCGCGGGGATCTGACGGCGGCGTCCGCGAAGGAGCAGCAGGGTGCCGGTCTGTCGGGCTGCACCCCCTCGCAGTTCTCGCGCCTGCAATCTTTGAACGCAGAGTACGCAAAGCGGTTCGCGTTTCCGTTCATCCTGGCGGTCAAGGGACACACCGTCGACAGCGTCATCGACAGCCTGGCGGCGCGTGTCACCCACGATGCACAGGATGAGTGCCGGGTGGCGCTCGCGGAAATCTGTCGCATCGCATACTTTCGGCTCGCCGAGCTCATCGCCGAGCCGGTGGGCGATGCGATCATGGCCATGCTCGAGGACCTGGCGTCCTTGAGCGAGGATAGCGGGGCGCTCACCTGCACGTACCTCACGCCGACGCATCGCGCCACCGCCGCGCGCATTCGAGACTTCATGATGGCGGCTGGCCTCACGTCCCATATCGATGCCGTCGGCAACGTCGTCGGTGTCATGGAGGGCGGTACCCAGCCGAGGCGCGTGCTCACCGGATCGCACTACGACACCGTCATTCGCGCCGGCCGGTACGATGGGCGACTCGGCATCGTGTTGCCGATCGCCGTGGCGGGCGCGCTGCGTCGTACCGGCATCGCGCTGCCCTACTCGCTCGAGATCATCGCCTTCGCGGAAGAGGAAGGCGTACGGTTCAAATCCACCTTCCTGGGCAGCCGAGCCGTCGCCGGATGCTTCGACTCGAGCCAGCTCGAGAGCGTCGATGCCCTCGGCACCACGCTCGCCCAGGCGATCCGTCAGGCCGGTCACGACGTGGCCGCGATCCCTTGCATCGCGCGCGATCGCGCGCAGGTCGCCTGCTTCGTCGAGGTGCACATCGAGCAGGGCCCGATACTGCTCCAGGCAGACCGTCCGCTGGCCGTGGTCACGAGCATCGCCGGCAGCACCCGTAGCATCGTTACCGTTGAAGGGGCGTCTGGGCATGCCGGCACCGTGCCGATGGCACTGCGTCGCGACGCTCTCGCAGCGGCCGCCGAGATGGTGCTGGCCATCGAGCGGCGCTGCCAGGAGCGCTCGGACGTCGTCGGCACGGTGGGCAAGCTCGAGGTTCCCGGCGGCGCCATCAACGTGATTCCTGGCCGGTGCGAGTTCAGCATCGATATCCGCTCCGGCAGCGATACGGCGCGCGAGGCTGCGGTGGCCGATGTCGGCGCGGCGATTCGCGACATCGCCAGCCGGCGCGGCGTCAAGGTCGAGGAGCGCCGGGTACTGGAAGTGGCAAGCGTTCCGTGCACGCCGGCCCTGCAGGACGGCTGGGCCGCAAGCATCGAGCGCATCACCGGTGAGGCCGCGATGCGGCTACCGAGCGGTGCCGGTCACGACGCCATGGTGATGGCGAGCCTCACCCAGATCGGCATGCTGTTCGTGCGCTGTGGCAATGGCGGCATCAGCCATCATCCGGATGAGGCACTGAGCGCGGCCGATGCAGCGGTCGCCGCACGAGTGTTCCACGATTTCCTGCTGCACGTGGAGTGTGCGCCATGATCGCCGCGCCCCCGCGCGGTCGAGCTTTTCGCGGCAATGTGCTGCACACCCCGGAGCGTGGACGGATCGAATACCTTGCCGATGCGCTGATCGAGGTGAGTGGTGCGGGTGTCATCCAGGCGGTTCATTGCGGGGATTCATCGCGCACGGCGGCGGTGGCGGCGCAATACCGCGACGCCGGCGCTCTGGTGACCCTTGCGACAGGCCGCTATCTGCTGCCTGGAATGGTCGATCTGCACGTGCACGCGCCTCAATGGCCACAGCTGGGGCTCGCGCTGGATCTGCCTCTCGAGGAGTGGCTGCAGGCCTACACCTTTCCGCTCGAGTCGCGCTATGTCGACACCGACTACGCACGCGGCGTCTATGAGTCGCTGGTCGAGGCACTGCTCGCCAACGGCACGACCACCGCGCTGTATTTCGGCACCATTCACCGCCAGGCTACCCAGGTGCTCGCGGATATCTGCCTGAGGCGCGCGCAGCGGGCGCTGATCGGCCGCGTGGCGATGGATGATCCGAGCCAGTGTCCGGCGTATTACCGCGACCCCTCCGCCGAAGTCGCCGAGGCCGAGACCCGTGCGTTTATCCGCTACGTGCGCTCGATGCCGGGCAATGAGGGCGCGCTCGTTCTGCCGGTCATCACGCCGCGCTTCATTCCCTCGTGCACCGATGGCTTGCTGGGACGGCTCGGGCGGCTCGCGCACGAGACCGGTTGCCACGTGCAGACACATTGCTCGGAGAGCGACTGGGCGCACGCCTTCGTCCTCGCCCGCTGCGGTGTCACGGACACTACGGCGCTTGCGCGCTTCGGCCTGCTCTCGAGGCGCACGATCCTCGCTCACGGCAATTTCATCGAGGACCCCGACGTAAGCATCCTCCTCGAGGCCGGCGCAGGCATCGCCCACTGCCCGCTGTCGAACGTCTATTTCTCCGATGCCGTCCTTCCCGTGCGGCGGATGTTGCAGCGGGGCGTGCACGTGGGACTCGGGACGGACATCTCAGGGGGCGCCAGCCCCTCGGTCCTCGAGAACATCCGGCACGCCGTGATCGCATCGCGCAGTCTCGAAGCGGGAGTCGATCCGCGGCTC
>DATJSR010000184.1:0-16418 GCA_035504015.1 Steroidobacteraceae bacterium | reverse complement strand
GCTCTTGCCGAACCAATCGGGTACGCCGTCGGCGAAGCGGGCCGGCGCGCCGTGCTCGTAGGGTCCGAGAATCCACCCCAGGCGCTCCTCGCGCAGATAGTACGACTTGTCCGACTCGCGCAGCACGGCGAGCTCGCGCCCGCCGCCACGACGGTAGGCCTCGAGCTCGGGCGAGACGTCGTAGACGATGTATTGGTGCTCGACGGGAATCGAGGGTACCTCGATGCCGAGCATTCTGCCGGCCTGGCGCGCGTAGTTGCCCGTCGCGAGCACCACGTGCTCGGTAATGATCTCGTGCCCTTGCGCTGTGCGCACGCGCCACTCGCCCGAGGGCGTGGGGCCGATGGCCGTGACCTCGGTGTGCTCGTGGATCTCGGCGCCGGCACTGCGCGCGCCCTTGCGCAGCGCCATGGTGAGATCTGCCGGGGCGATGTGCCCGTCGTCGGGATGATAGAGCGCACCGATGATCGCAGGCGTGTCTGCATCCCCGCCCAGATTCGCGAGCGGCCAGAGCTCCTTCACCTCGCGCGGTCCGATGACGCGAAAAGGCACCCCGATGGTGTTCGCCGTACCGCAGTATTTGGCGTACTCATCCATGCGCTCCGCACAGGTGGCGAGACGCAGGTTACCGGTCACCTTGAAGCTCACGTCCTGGCCGGTCTCTGCCGGCAGTCGCTTGTACAGGTCGACCGAGTACTTGTGCAGCTGACCGACCGTGTAGCTCATGTTGAACAGCGGCAGCAGCCCCGCGGCATGCCAGGTCGAGCCGGCCGTGAGCTCGGAGCGCTCCAGCAGCACCACGTCCGACCAGCCCTTGCGGGCCAGGTGATAGAGCGTGCTGACGCCCACCACACCCCCACCGATCACGACCGCCCGAGCATGAGTTCTCACGTGTGTTCGTCTCCCGCGTGCCACCCGGCGCAGGCGGCAAAAGTCGCGCCTTCTGCCGCCGGCAGCGCAGGCGCGGTCCGCGCGAACGGCCGGAGGCCCGTCCGCGCGAGCGCAGGCAATAGTCTAAGGAGGGGGGCAGGTGGCAGTAACCGAAAAGCGACGAGCTTGGCCCCAGGAGCGACTCGCACGGCTCAGCCGAGGTATTCGCGGGCAACCGTGGCGAGCAGCCCAGAGACATAAGATACGAATGAGCGCGCCACCTCGAGATGAAAGCGCTCCGGTGCGAGCCGCCAGAGCACGATCTCGGCCTTGCCCAGCACGGTGCGCGTGCACATGCCGAGGGGAAAGGCCTCCAGATGCAGATCGAGCGGACAGCCGGCATTGAGCACGGTCGTGGCGAGCCGCCCGCTCACCGCAAGCGCAATCTGGCGGTGGCTCACCTCGACGCAGGAGTGCGCGTGTGCGCGCAGCGCCTGGGCGAGCAGGGCGCCAGTCGCAGCGGTGCTGTCCGCGGGGCGCAGCAACAGCCACTCGTCGGGACCCAGCCACAGGAGCGCTTGCTCTGCGTGGGTCGCAGCGCGCAGCGGCTCGGGCGCCGGCAGGCCCAATGCCGCCGCGGCGGCCGCGAGTGCCTGCGGATCGCCCCGCAGCACATGGCGCTCGAGTGCCGGCAACTCCCGTACGAGCGCGCTGGGCGTGATGGCTGGCCCCTGTCGTGCTGCGCTGAGGCTACCCATGAAGCCGCGCTCCCTCCGGGTCGTAGAAGACAGGCGCGCTCACGCGCACCGGCACCTCCTGCCCCGGAAGTGGAACGTGCAGCATTTCGCCGACGCGCCCGCGCCCCCCGGCGATCAAGGCAAGCGCAATCGAGCGCCCGAGCGCGCAGCTGTAGTAGGAGGACGTGACGTGCCCGATCGGACGCGTCGGTGGGCGCAGGCCAGGTTGCGCCATCACCTGCGCGCCCTCCTCGAGCACCAGATGCGGATCCTCGGTGAGCAATCCAACCAGCTGCTTGCGATCTGCCGCGCGCATGGCGGAGCGCTGCAGCGCGCGTTTGCCGAGAAAATCAGGCTTGTTCTTGCCGATCGCCCAGCTCAAGCCCGCATCGTCGGGTGTGACGGTACCGTCGGTATCCTGTCCGACGATGATGTAGCCCTTCTCGGCGCGCAGCACGTGCATCGCCTCTGTCCCATACGGGCCGATGCCGTGCGCCTGCCCGGCGGCGAAGAGTGCCTCCCACACGGCGAGTCCGTGATCGGCCGGGACGTTGAGCTCGAAGCCCAGCTCGCCCGTGAAGCTCACGCGAAACAATCGCAACGGCACACCGCAGATGTGGCCGGCCGCAACGCTCATGTGCGGCAAAGCCTGCGGCGCAAGATCGATACCTTCGACGAGCCCCTGCAGCACATCGCGTGCGCGCGGTCCTTGCAGCGCGATCACCGCCCACTGCTCGGTGGTGGAGGTGAGCCACACGCGCAGCTGCGGCCACTCGGTCTGACGGTAGTCCTCCATCAGCGCGAAGACGCGCGCCGCGCCGCCCGTGGTGGTGGTGACGTGAAAACGGTCCGGCGCGATGCGCGCAATGACGCCGTCGTCGTACACGAAGCCGTCGTCGCGCAGCAGGATGCCGTAGCGGCAGCGTCCGACGGCGAGGCTCGACCAGGCGTTGACGTACAGCCGGTTGAGAAACTCGACCGCATCGGGCCCGACCAGCTCGATCTTGCCGAGGGTGGAGGCATCGAAGATGCCGCACTGCCCGCGCACTGCACGGCACTCGCGCGCAACGGCCTCCTCCAGCGTCTGGCCGCCTTGCGGGAAATAGCGCGCACGCTTCCACAGGCCCACATCCTCGAAGACCGCGCCCTGACGCTCGGCCCAGCCGTGCATGGGGGTCGTGCGTACCGGATCGAAGAGCTGCCCGCGCGCGTAGCCTGCGAAGCTGCCGAAGCTGACCGGCGTATAGGGCATCCGGAAGGTGGTGAGCCCTACGGCGGGCACCGGCCGCGCCAGCTCGCGTGCGACGACGGCGAGGGCGTTGAGGTTCGAGGTCTTACCCTGGTCCGTGGCCATGCCGGTCGTGGTGTAGCGCTTGACGTGCTCGATGGAGCGAAAGCCCTCGCGCGTGGCGAGTGCCAGGTCGCGTGTCGTTACATCGTGCTGCAGATCGACGAAGGCCTTCGGGGCACTCGCCGCACAGGGCAACAGCTGCTCGAGTGGCGGCAGAGGGCTCACCGCACTCGGGCCTGCCGCGCCCGGGGTGACGGCCGCTGCTGCGTCACCCGCGCGACCTGCGACATCTGCGCCGGCAAGCACCGCCGGATGCGTACCCGTTGCGCGCGCAGCCTGCGCCGCGGCGGCGCCGGCACTCGCGCCGTCTTCGATCACCGCCTCGAGCGCGAACACTCCGCGGCACGCCCCCGCTGAGCGCACCCGCTCCGCGGCCTGCGCGGGAAGAAAGCTCTGCAACGCCTCGCTCCAGGCGAGCTTGCCGCGTGACTGCGAGAACAAATGCACGCTGGGGGTGAAGCCCCCCGACATCAAGACGAGATCACATTCGAGCCACTCGCCTGGAACGGGCGCACCCCGTGCGTTGAGTGCCACCAGCTGCACGGCGCGCACCCGCTGCCTACCGCGCGTGGCGCCGATCGCAGTGGCCAGGCGCACGCGGATGCCGGCCCGACGCGCTGCCTCGGGCAGTGCGCCCTGCGCGCTGTCGCGCAGATCCGCGATGGCCGCGATCTCGATGCCCGCGGCGTTCAGATCGATGGCTGCGCGGTAGCCCTCGTCCGTTGCCGTGACGAGCACCGCGCGCGTGCCGGCGAGCACGCCGAAACGATGCAGGTAGGTGCGCGCCGCGCCGGCAAGCATGATCCCCGGACGATCGTTGCCCGGAAATACCAGGGGACGCTCGATCGCGCCGGTGGCCAGCACCACCTCACGCGCGCGCACCTGCCAGAGCCGCTCGCGGGCTTGAGCCGGCGCGGGCGCGGCGAGATGGTCGGTGAGGCGCTCGCACAGCGCCACGAAGTTGTGCGGAAAGTAGCCGAAGGCCGTCGTACGGGGCAGCAGCGTGACCCGCTCGTTGGCGGCCAGGCGCTGCCAGTGCGCGGCGACGAAGTCGCGCGCGCTGCGTCCGTGAAGCGCCGCGCTCGATGCGAGGGGCTCGCCGAGCAAGGAGCCGCCGAGCTCACTCTGCTCGTCGCAGAGCACGACGCGCGCGCCACTCGCGGCCGCGGCGCCTGCCGCGGCGAGCCCCGCCGGTCCCGCCCCGACGACGAGCACGTCGCAATGCGCGAAGCGCTGGGCATAGATATCCGGATCGGGGAGCGCGGGTGCGCGCCCAAGACCTGCGGCGCGCCGGATAGACGGCTCGTAGAGCGCATGCCATGCGCGGCGCGGCCACATGAAGGTCTTGTAGTAGAAGCCCGCGGGCAGAAACGGCGACAGCAGATTGGCCAGGGCGCCGGTATCGAGCTTCAGACTCGGCCAGCGATTCTGGCTGTACGCCTCGAGGCCGGGGTAGAGCTCGAGCTGCGTCGCGCGCACGTTCGGGGTGAGCCGCGCCGCATCCCGCCGCACCGTGACGAGCGCATTCGGCTCCTCCGCTCCGGCGCTGAGAATGCCCCGCGGCCGATGATATTTGAAGGAGCGTGCGACGAGGTGCACGCCGTTCGCGAGCAGCGCCGAGGCGAGCGTATCGCCGGCATGACCCTCGTAGGCGCGCCCATCGAAGTGGAAGACGATGAGTCGTGCGCGATCGATGGCACCGCTCGCCGCGGCTCGGAAGCGCTGGCTCACGATCTTGCCTGCGGCGCCGCTATGCCCGCCGGCGGGGACTCACCGATGCGATAGGTGGCGAGAAAGCGATCCGTGGTGGTGTCGCGCACCGCATTGAAGAAGCGGCCGCAGCCATGCGCGTGACGCCAGCGCTCGGCGTGCAGGCCTTTCTCGTTGTCGCGGCGGTACAGAAAGTCCGCCCATTGCTGATCGCTCACCTCGCGCGCGCCGTCGGGTCGTGCCACGTGGGCCTGGCCGCCGTAGGAGAACTCGATCTCCGGGCGCTCACCGCAGTAGGGGCACTCGATGAGCAGCATGTCAATGCGCGACCGCTGCGGCCGCCGCCTCATCGATCAGCGCACCATCGCGGAAGCGCTCGATGGTGAAGGGCGCGTTGATCGGGTGCGGCTCATCGTGTGCGATCGTCCAGGCGAACACGTTCGCCGAGCCGGGTGTTGCCTTGAATCCTCCGGTGCCCCAGCCGCAGTTGACGTACAGGCCCTTCACCGGCGTCTTCGCAATGATCGGCGAGCGATCCGGCGTGACATCGACGATGCCGCCCCAGTTGCGCATCATGCGCATGCGCCGAAAGATCGGAAAGAGCTCGCAGATCGCCTCGAGCGCGTGTGCGCTCACGTGCAACGCGCCACGCTGAGTGTAGGAGGTGTAGGCGTCCATCCCTGCGCCGATGACGAGCTCGCCCTTGTCCGACTGGCTGATGTAGGCGTGGATGGTGTTCGACATCACCACGCACGGGAACACCGGCTTCACCGGCTCGGACACGAGCGCCTGCAGAGGAAAGCTCTCGAGCGGCAGATCGATTCCCGCCATCTTCATGACCACGCTCGTGTGCCCGGCGGCCACCACCCCGAGCTTTGGCGTGCGGATGAGTCCGCGAGTGGTCTCGACCGCCTCGACGCCCCCGGCATCGCTCAGGCGAATGCCCGTGAGCTCGCAGTTCTCGAGGATGTCGACCCCGAGGGCGTCCGCCCCGCGCGCGTAGCCCCAGGCCACGGCATCGTGACGGGCGGTGCCGCCGCGTCGCTGCAAGGTGGCCCCGAGCAGCGGATAGCGCATGTCGCCTGCGTTCAGCGCCGGACAGAAGGCGCGAGCCTGCGCCGCGGTGAGCCACTCGCTGTCGATGCCGTTCGCGCGATTCGCGTGCACGTGGCGCTTGAAGACCTGCACGTCGTGCACGGAGTGCGCCAGCATCATGACGCCGCGCGGCGAGAACATGACGTTGTAGTTGAGCGTCTGCGAAAGGCTCTCCCAGAGCTTGAGCGCGTGGTCGTAGAGCTGCGCGCTGGCATCGAACAGGTAGTTCGAGCGGATGATGGTGGTGTTGCGCCCGGTGTTGCCGCCGCCGATCCAGCCCTTTTCCAGCACCGCGATGCGCCGCAGGCCGTGCTCGGCGGCGAGGTAGTAGGCGGTGCCGAGCCCGTGCCCGCCGCCGCCGCAGATCACGGCATCGTAGGCGGGCTGGGGATCGGGGCTGCGCCACTGCACCGGCCAGCGGCGCTGGCCGGTGAGTCCGCCGCGCAGCAGCGCGAGCGCCGAAAAGCGTTGCATGGAGGGGCGCTCGAATGGCACCGGGGAGGCGCATGATGCAGCCGCCGGACGCTGCCGACGAGCATGCGCGCGCCGGGGCACTTGAAGAAAAGCGACGCCGGACCTGCTCAGCCCGCCGACGGTACCTTCGGGGTGCCCTTGAGCACGGTATGCGGATTCACGTGACGCACGAACTCCGCCACGTAGTCATCGGCCGGGTGCTCCACGATCTGCCGTCCCGTACCGGTCTGGATGATTCGGCCGCCCTCCATGATGCAGATGCGATCGCCGAGCTTGAGCGCCTCGTCGAGATCGTGGCTCACGAAGAGGATCGTCTTGCGCAGCCGCTCCTGCAGCGCGAGCAGCTCGTCCTGGAGCTTGCGGCGGATCAGCGGATCGAGCGCCGAGAAGGGCTCGTCCATCAGCAGCACGTCCGGGCTGGTCGCGAGCGCGCGCGCCAACCCGACCCGCTGCTGCATGCCGCCCGAGAGCTCGCTGCAGTGCCGCTCTGCCCACTGCGTGAGTCCTACCAGCTCGAGCTGCTCGTTGACGATGCGCCGTCGCTCCTCCGCCGCCTCACCTCGCAGCTCGAGCCCGAAGCCGACGTTCTCTCGCACGGTGCGCCAGGGCAGCAGTCCGAACTGCTGAAATACCATGGCGATGCGCAGCCGGCGCACGCGCCGCAGGGTCGCGGGCTTGCAGGCGCCGACTTCGATGGCCGCCTCGCCGTCGCACACCAGCACTTTGCCGCGGGTGATCGGTGTGATCCCGTTGGCGGCCCTGAGCAGCGTCGATTTGCCCGAGCCCGACAGGCCCATGAGGACGCAGATCTCACCCTGCGCGACGCTGAGGCTCGCTCCCGCGACTCCCACGACCACGCCGGTGCGCGCTGCGATGTCGGTCCGGGTGCCGCCCGCATCGAGTGCTGCGAGTGCCTGCTGCAGAGCCTGTTGCCCGCGCCGCCCGTGCTGGCTGCTGAAGAGAATGTCCACCGCCCGGAACTCGACGGCCGCCCGCGGTCCGCCGCTGTCGGCGGCAGCTGCTGCGCGGTCCCCTGATGCAGTGCTCATGCACCGCCGCCTTTCGCCGGCCGCGTGATGCGATCGAGGATGACCGCGAGCAGCACGATCACGAACCCTGCCTCGAAGCCCATGCCGATCTGCACGGTGTTGAGTGCGCGCACCACCGGTACGCCGAGGCCGCCCGCGCCGACGAGGGCCGCGATGACGACCATCGACAGGCTCAGCATGATGCACTGGGTGATGCCCGCGATGATCGTTGGGGCGGCGCTCGGCAGCTCGACCTTCCATAGCAGCTGCAGGCGCGTCGCGCCGAAGGCCTCCCCGGCCTCGATGAGCGGGCGCGGCACCGAGCTGATCCCGAGCTGGGTCAGGCGTATCGGCGCCGGCAGCGCGAAGATCACCGTCGAGATGAGACCCGGAACCACGCCCAGCCCGAAGAGCACCAGCGTCGGAATCAAATAGACGAAGGTGGGCAGGGTCTGCATCAGATCGAGCACCGGGCGCATGCCGGCATAGAGCCGCGGGCGATGCGCCGCGGCGATCCCCAGCGGCACGCCGATCAGGGTCGACACCAGAACTGCCATGATCACGAGCGACAGGGTCTCGAGGGTCGCGACCCAGTAGCCCTGGTTGATGATGAAGAGCAGCGCGAGCGTCACGAAGATCGCGAGCGGCACGGAGCGGCGCAGCACCCAGGTGAGCGCCGCGAACGCGACGATCAGCACCGGCGAGGGGATCGCGCGCAAGAGCGCCGTCAGGCCATCGACGCTGCTGCGCGCGAGCAGCGATACGCCATCGAAGAACACCCGGCCGTGATCCTTCACATAATCGATCATGGCGGCGACCGTGGCGCCGAGCGGAATCTTGTGATCGCCCACCCAGCGCTCGAAGGCGCCGCCCTCGCCGCCGCCGCGGCGCTGCGCACGCCGCAGAGCCTGCGCCGCCGGCTTGCCGGAGAAGGTCGCGACACCCTGCAGCCAGTCGCCGACCTGCGCGGGGTGATCGCGGACCCAGGCGGTGGCTGCCGCCTCGGGGGAGGCGTGGCGGTTCAGGATCGCATCCATGATCTCGCTCTCACCGCGTAGCGTGAATACCAGGTTCTTGAGCAGCTGCGCCACGTTGGGGCACTGCGCGAGATAGCCGCTGCGGACGAGCGTATACACGCTGCTGCCGCCGTAGTGGGGTCCGAACACCGCATCTCCGCCGGTGAGATAGCGCAGGTCGAAGCGCATGTTCATCGGATGCGGATCCCAGGCGAGAAACACGATGGGACGGTGGGTGCGAAAGGCGCGCTCGACCTCCGCGAGCATGCCCTGCTCGCTCGACTCCAGGAGCTTGAAATCGCCGAGACCGAACAGGTTCTGCCGGATCATGCCGAGGATCAGGCGATTGCCGTCGTTGCCCGGCTCGATGCCGTAGAGGGTGTCGTTGATCTGCGGGCCGAAGCGGCGGATGTCGGAGAAGTCGTGCAGCCCGGCTGCGTAGGTGTAGACAGGCACGGCGAGGGTGTATTTGGCGCCGACGAGATTGGCTCGCACGACCTGCACGGAGCCATCGCTGAGGTAGGGGCGTCGATCGGCTTCCTCCGTAGGCATCCAATTGCCGAGAAAGACATCGATGTCGCGATTCTTCATCGAGGCGAAGGTCACGGGCACCGAGAGCACGGTGATCTGCGCCCGATAGCCGAGGTCCTTGAGCAGCACTGCCAGGGTGGCGGTGGTGGAGGTGACATCGGTCCAGCCGATGTCCGACAGGCGCACCACGCCGCAGGACGGCGGGTCGTGCACCAGCGCGGATGCGGCACCCGCCGCAGTGCCTGTCAGCCCGAGCATGCCGAGCAGAATCGCGAGCGCCGCGCGGTGCTTGTGCATGCGCGCGGCCGGCGCGCTGCGGCTGCAAGCTGGCGCAGCGCTCACCGCACACACTTGACCCCGGTGCGGCCCGCGCGACATGATCTCCCGCATTCCTTTGAATAGCCGTTTAACGCGGCGTCTGTCAAGCGGCGCGCAAAGCGGCAACTGCCTGATCGGCAGGCTCAAATCTGTCGTGCTTGGCGGCCCTGCGCAGACAGGCGGGGGCTGCCGTGCACGGCCCCCGGGGAGAGCTGAGTTGAACAGACAATCAACGCCGCGTACCCGCCGCCACGCCCCGGTGGCGCGCGACGAGATCGAAGAGGCGCGGCGGCGGCAGCTCATCGAGGTCACGATCGACAGTCTGGCGGAAGTCGGCTATCTCGGCAGCACTCTTGCACAGATCGCCAGTCGCGCCGGCGTGTCGCCGGGCCTGGTGGCCCATTACTTCGGCGAGAAGGACGGCTTGCTGGAGGCGGCCTTTCGCCGTCTCGCCAAGCGCACGAGCGATACGCTGCGCGCGCGGCTGCGCGGGGCGCACGATTCGCGAGCACGCATCCAGGCGGTGATCGATGCGAACCTCGCCCCGGAGGAGTTCGTCAAGCGCACGGGAGCCGCCTGGCTCGCCTTCTGGGGACAGGTGCTGCACGCACCGGGGCTGCGCCGCGTCCAGACCGTCTATCAGAAGCGCATGCTGTCGAATCTGCGCTTCTCGCTGCGCAGCCTGCTCCCGGATGCGGAGGCGCGCAATCTCGCCTCGATGATCGCGGCCATGATCGATGGCGCGTGGCTGCGTGCGGCACTGTCGGACTGGCGCGAGGCCGACAGCGTCAGCGCCCGCGCGCTGCTCACCGATTTCGTCGACAGTCGCCTCGCCGGCCGGGCAGCGGCTGCGCCGGCGCCATCGGCGAAGGCCGGCATCGATGCCGCGAGGGCGGGCGGCGCGCTCATCGCGGGTCGCAAGTCCGCACGTGCCGCCTCGGCCCGTACGCTCATCACGCGCAACCCGGCGACGGGTGAGGTGCTGGCGGAGCTTCAGGTCGCCGGCGCGCACGAGGTCGAGGCAGCGGTTGCGGCGGCGCGCGCGGCGCAGCCTGCCTGGGCGGCGCTCACCGGCACGGAGCGCGGCCGCATTCTGCGCCGCGCGGCGGAGCT
Organism: Steroidobacteraceae bacterium; assembly: GCA_035504015.1. Classification (GTDB taxonomy): domain Bacteria; phylum Pseudomonadota; class Gammaproteobacteria; order Steroidobacterales; family Steroidobacteraceae; genus JASHUC01. The sequence continues at coordinate 6,175 of DATJSR010000184.1, read as the reverse complement.
TCTGCGCACGCGCAATCAGGCCCTCGCCACGCTCGAGTCCCGCGACACCGGCAAGCCCATCCAGGAGACGAGCAGCGTCGATGTGCTCTCCGGGGCGGATTGCTTCGAGTACTACGGCGGAATCGCCGCGGGCATCGCCGGCGAGCACCTGGATCTCGGCCCGCGTGCCTTCGGCTACACGCGCCGCGAGCCGCTCGGCCTCGTCGCAGGGATCGGCGCGTGGAACTACCCCCTGCAGATCGCGTGCTGGAAAAGCGCACCTGCGCTCGCCTGTGGCAATGCGGTCATCTTCAAGCCCGCCGAGCTCACTCCGCTGACCGCCATCGAGCTGGCGGCGGTGCTCACCGAGGCAGGGCTGCCCCCGGGACTCTTTCAGGTGGTGCAGGGCTCTGCCGACACCGGACGGCTGCTGACGGCGCACCCCGAGATCCGCAAGGTCTCTCTGACGGGGGAAGTAGGCACCGGCAAGGCGGTGATGGCCGACGCGGCGGCCACCCTCAAGCACGTCACGCTCGAGCTCGGCGGCAAATCCCCGCTCATCGTCTTCGAGGACGCGAGCCTGCCGAACGCCGTCGCGGGCGCCATGCTCGGCAATTTCTACTCTGCGGGCGAGGTGTGCTCGAACGGCACCCGCGTGTTCGTCCACAAACGCATCCGCCGCGCCTTCCTCGAGCAGCTGTGCCGGCGCACGGCCGCGCTGCGCATCGGCGATCCGCTCGATCCGGCGACGCAGGTGGGTGCGCTCATCTCCCCGGAGCACATGCAGAAGGTGCTCGACTACATCGAGCGTGGCAAAGCCGAAGGCGCACGCGTGCTCTGTGGCGGGCAGCGAGTGCTCGGCGCAGGACTCGAGCGCGGCTCTTTCGTCGCGCCCACCATCTTCGATGGCTGCGAGGACGGCATGACACTCGTGCGCGAGGAGATCTTCGGTCCGGTCATGTCCGTCTTGGAGTTCGACGACGAGGAGGAGGTCATCGCGCGTGCGAATGCGACGCCCTTCGGCCTCGCTGCCGGCGTCTTCACACGCGACCTCGCTCGAGCGCACCGCGTGATCGCCCGGCTGCAGGCGGGCACTTGCTGGATCAATCACTACAACATCACACCCGTCGAGCTGCCCTTCGGCGGCGTCAAGCTCTCGGGTCTCGGCCGCGAGAACGGCCGTGCCGCCCTCGAGCACTACACGGAGCTCAAGAGCGTCTACGTCGCACTGGAGGATGTGGATGCGCCCTATTGATGCGCACCGGCGACGGGTGCCGGCTTCCAGCGGGCGGCTGCATCGAGCGCGCTGATGACCGAGACCTTTGATTACGTGATCGTCGGGGCGGGCTCCGCAGGCTGTGTGCTCGCGAATCGCCTGAGCGCCGATCCTGGGTGCCGGGTGCTGCTGCTCGAGTACGGTGGCTCGGACCGCTCGATGTTCATTCAGATGCCCGCTGCGCTCTCGATTCCGATGAACATGCCGAAGTACGACTGGGGTTATCGCAGCGAGCCCGAGCCGGGGCTCGATGGGCGGCGCCTGCAGACCCCGCGCGGCAAGGTGCTCGGCGGCTCCTCCTCCATCAATGGCCTGGTCTACGTGCGCGGCAACCCGCTCGACTACGAGCGCTGGGCCGAGCTCGGGGCTCGCGGCTGGGATTACCGCTGCGTGCTGCCGTACTTTCGCCGCGCCGAGACCTGGGCCGGCGGCGCCGACGAGTATCGCGGCGGCAGCGGCGAGCTGCACACGCAGTACGGCGCGCTCACCAATCCCTTGCATCAGGCATGGCTCGAGGCGGCTCGCCAGGCGGGCTATCCCTACACCGCCGACATCAACGGTTACCAGCAGGAAGGCTTCGGCCGCATGGATATGACCGTCGCGAACGGCCGTCGCTGCAGTGCCGCCAATGCCTACCTGCATCCGGCGCGCGCTCGGCCAAATCTCGACATCCGTGCGCACGCGCGCGCGACGCGCGTGCTGTTCGAGGGCCGTCGCGCCCGCGGCGTGCGCTACCGGCGTGGTGGCGAGGAGCACGAGGCGCGCGCGCAACGCGAGGTCATCCTCGCCTGCGGCTCGATCAACTCACCGCAGCTGCTCAAGCTCTCCGGCATCGGTCCCGGGGCGGAGCTCGCCGCTTTCGGCATCGAGGTGGTCGCGGACCGACCGGGCGTCGGCGAGAACCTGCAGGATCACCTCGAGTTCTACTTCCAGGTCGCCTGCAAGGAGCCGGTCAGCCTCTATGCCTACACGCGCGGCTGGCGCCGCGCGCTGGTGGGGCTGCGCTGGCTCGCGCGCAAGGATGGGCTGGGCGCCAGCAATCAGTTCGAGACGTGCGGGTTCATCCGCAGTCGCGCCGGCGAGCGCTACCCCGACATCCAGTATCACTTTCTGCCGCTCGCGGTGAGCTATGACGGCTCCTCCATGGCGAGCGAGCACGGCTTTCAGGCGCACGTCGGGCCCATGCGCTCGAAGAGCCGCGGCCGGGTGCGCCTCGCCTCGCCCGACCCGCTCGCCAAACCGCGCATCCTCTTCAACTACCTGTCGCACCCCGACGATCGGGTGGAGATGCGTGCCTGCGTGCGCCTGACGCGCGAGATCTTCTCCCAGCCCGCTTTCGATCGCTATCGTGGGCGCGAGCTCGCCCCGGGAGCCCAGGTCACGAGCGATGCCGATATCGATGCCTTCATCCGCCAGCGCGTGGAGAGTGCCTACCACCCCTCCTGCTCGTGCCGGATGGGTGATCCCGCGGACCCGCTCGCCGTCGTCGATCCCGAGACGCGCGTCATCGGGGCGGAAGCGCTGCGCGTCGTCGACTCCTCGATCATGCCGACGATCACGAACGGTAATCTGAACGCCCCGACGATCATGCTCGCCGAGAAGGCGGCCGATCACATCCTCGGCAAGTCGCTACCGCGCGCCGACGTGTCTTTCTATGAGGCGCCGAACTGGCGCACGTCGCAGCGCTGAGGCAGCCACCCGGACAACGGCCGCGCCGCGCGTTGCGGCACCTTCAAAAGAGCGTCTGCCGGAACTCGAGAGTGACCGTGAGCGGCTGCAGCGTCGCGACCTGCGGAATGGGATTGCCGGGAGGATAGTCGCCCGCCGGCAGCGGGAACACGCCGGACTGGAACTGCGCATACCCCACGTATCCGATGTCACCGAGGTTCGGCTTGGCGTTGCTGAGGTTGTGTACGTTCAACGAGAGCTCGGAATCGCCCCAATCGACGCCGAAGCGCACGTTTGCGAGGGACCAGGACGGGCGGGTGGCGGTCAGGCCCTCGCCGTTGTTCAAGCCGGTGCCGCCGTTCAGCAGTGAGATGCTGTCGCCGGTGAAGCTGTAGTCCGCCGAGAGGAAGCCGGTGAGCTGGCCGGTGAGGGGGTGCCGGTACACTGCACCGACGCTTGCCGTCCACGCCGGCACTCCCGGAAGGCGCGAGCCCGGTTGCACCCCGATGCCGGGAATCCCGAGGGCGCCCGGCTCATTGATGTTCGTGGACTCGTAGCCGATACCGCCGCGTAGCTGCAGGCCCTCGGCCACGTGGCCCAGGAGCTCCACCTCACCGCCGTCGACACGCGCCTCCTGGGCATTGATGTCGAAGTAGTAGCCGCAGGGCAGTGCCACCTGCTGCTGCGGGTTCATCCAATCGATATGAAAGCCGGCGGCGGAGATGAGCAGATTCGGATCGGCGAGCTGCACCTTGGTGCCGAGCTCATACGTCCAGAGCGTGTCCGAGCGCAGCTGCGTGATGTCGGTGTCCGGTAGCGTCGGCAGCGAGCAGAAGGGGGCGTAGGCCTGCGCACCACCGGCGCGGAAGCCCTTAGAGGCCGACGCGTACACCATCGCCTCGTCGGTCGCCTGATAGGCAAGCGCAATCTTCGGATCGACGCCGCTCTGACGGTTGCTCTGCGGGTCGCTGGGCGTGGCGCCGAAATTCATGAAGCCATTGGCCGTGAAGTCCGTGTACTGCTGCAGCCAGTACACTCGTGCGCCGAGGGTGAGCGTCCACTGCGGAAGGAACTTGTAGTACGCCTCGCCGAAGATCGAGGTGTCCTTCTCCGTGCCCGGGTTGAACTGCTGCCAGATCTCATCGTTGGGCCAGGGCCCGACGACCGTGTTGCCGAGCGTGGCGGCCGGCAGCCCATCGGCATAAGTCGGGGGGATGTAGAACTTCGTGCGCGTGTTCTCGTAGAACAGCCCGAGCGTGCCGCTCCAGCCGTGGAAGGGGTCGAAGGTGACGCGCGTCTCCTCGGTGATCTGCCGGTGCTCGTGCTGGCCGTCCCAGAGAAAAGGTTGCGTCGGCAGTCCCGTGACGCCGTAGTAGCCCGAGAGCACCTCTTGCGTGCCGTAAGTGGAGTCCTCGAGATCGAGCGTGTGCCGGTAGAACCAGCTGGTCGAGCTCACTAGGCTCCAGCCGCTGCCGCGATAGTTGATATCGAGCGACGGCAGCGACCAGGTGTCGGTGGCGTATGGCTGCACGTCGAAGGCGCGGTTGAGAATGTAGTCGGGTGAGAATTCCGGCAGCGGCGCGAAGGTGGCCGGAAAGCCGTGGTCGTGGCTCTGCTGGTGCATGAAGCGCAGGCGGATGTCGAGAGCGTCGATCGGGCGCCACAGCGCCGTGATGCTGCCGCCGAAGGTCGTGATCGCGCCCTGATCCCCGACACTGGTGCGCGGCACGTCGAGGTTCGGGTCGGTGACACCCGGACTCGTGGGATCGGTGGGATAGGTACGGGTGAGATAGCCCGCCTCCTGATCGCCGAATGCCACTACCCGCACGGCAAGGCTGTTCGGTACCACGACTATATTGCCGATGGCGCTCAGGCCCCCATCGGCGCTGCCACCGCCAGAGGTGGCGCCCACGTCGGTCTGGTAGCTCAGCTCGTTGCTCACGAGGCTCGGCTGGCGAGTCACCAGGCGCACGTTGCCGCCGAGGGAGCTTTCGCCGTAGAGCGTGCCCTGGGGGCCTTTCAGCACCTCGATGTTATCGATGTCGAGCACGCGCGGATCGACCGAGCCCGGGATCGGCGTGTCATCGATATAGAAGCCGGTGGCACCGGCGGTGCCGAACAGGTTCTGTCCGGTGATGCCGCGGATCGCGATCGAGCGCGCATCGGCGATGCCGGTGGGGCCGCCGCCGTAGGAGAACGACAGATTGGGCGTCTTGGTCGCGTAGTCGTTGAACGAGTTGATGTTGAAGTCCTCGAGCGACTGCGCCGTGAAGGCCGTGATGCTCGTCGGCACCTCCGCGATCGATTCCGCCCGCTTGCGTGCGGTGACGGTGACCGTCTCGGGCACGCTCGCTTCGGCGGCCGCTGCAGCGGGCGCCGCGACGGGCGCCTGGGCCGCCGCGCCAGGCTGCGACCCTTCAGCCGCAGCCGCCCGTGCGCTGTCTGCGCCAAGCGCCGCGTCGGCGCTGCTCTGGGCGCGCGCGCACGGGGCTGCCAGCAGGCAGGCGAGTGAGGTGGCCGTGGCAAGGCCGACGACGGGTGTTATTATCTTGCCCATAATGTAAACGCCCCCCCTGAGGCGGCCGCGGACGGCAGCGTTATATTATCTTGACCATAATAAAAAACAACGGGTCCGGAAGTTGCGAAAAAGCAGCAGCCTGGCGCTGCCTGCGGTGCGGCCTCCCGCGGCGGCGCTCAGCGCGTGGCCGGGGCGCCGAGGAAGCCCTCGATGAGCGCCGCGCAGCGACGCGGATCCTCCCAGAAGGGATTGTGACCGAGCCCCGGCAGGATCTTGACGCTCGCCCGGGGCAGGCCCTGCCGCAGGCTCGCGCGATCCTCCGGTCCCATGATGGGATCCTTGCTGCCCCAGATGAGCAGCGTCGGCGCCGTCAGCGCGGGCAGCGTGCGCTGCAGGTCAGCCGTATCGCTCAGGCCCTGATCGAGGATGGCGAGCCACACGCGCAGCGGAATGCGCGCGGAGTCGCGCCGCTGGCGGCGGATGAAGTCCGGGTCGACCGGCGTCGGGGAGTCCCACCAGGCGACCATGAACGGGGAGTCGGGATCGAGCGGCTCCTTGAGCTTGCGGATCTGGGCGGCGAAATCGAATTCGCGGTGCGGCTTGCTGCCGGGCAGCGGGCCGCCGGTCGAGGAGATGAGCACCACATGGGCGGTGCGCTCGGGCCAGCTCTCGGCAAAGACCTGCGCGATCATGCTCCCGAGGGAGTGGCCGATGATGTCGGCCCGCGCGATGCC
>DATJSR010000183.1:0-13488 GCA_035504015.1 Steroidobacteraceae bacterium | reverse complement strand
TCGCATCTGCCGCGCCGAGAGATCCGCCACGAGCCCGAGAAGACGGTGTGCAGCTGTGGCTGCCAGCTCGAGCGGATCGGGGAGGACGTGAGCGAGAAGCTCGATTACACCCCTGGGGTGTTCCAGGTCGAGCGCCACGTGCGCGGCAAGTGGGTGTGCCGCAGCTGCGAGACGCTCATCCAGGCGCCCGTTGCTCCGCACATCATCGACAAGGGGATCCCGACGGCAGGACTCCTGGCTCACGTACTGGTGAGCAAGTTCGCCGATCATCAGCCGCTTTACCGCCTCGAGGGCATCCTCGCGCGGGCCGATGTGCGGATCCCGCGCTCGACGCTCGGGCAGTGGAGTGGCGCCTGCGGGGTTGAGCTCTCACCGCTTGCACAGGCCATGAAGGCTGCGCTCCTCAGCCGCTCGGTGCTGCACGCCGATGAGACACCGGTACCGATGCTAGAGCCGGGATTGGGGCACACGCACCAGGCGTACCTGTGGAGCTACGGCACTACCCAGTTCGATCCTCTACCCTTGGTGGTGTACGACTTCGCCGAGAGCCGCAGTGGTCATCACGCCCGAGCCTTCCTCGGGTCCTGGTCCGGCAAGCTCGTCTGCGACGACTTCTCTGGGTACAAGGCGCTCTTCGAGCGCGGCGTCATCGAGATCGGCTGCATGGCGCATTATCCCGAGGAACCAGTTATCTCGAGCAGTGATTGCCGCGCGGGGATTTGGCCGCGTAACCGGCGTCGTGTATTCCGGATAAGACCTTGTCATCGCCCAGCCTGCCTCGACGTTCGTATTGAGTGTCGCAACGCGTTTCGCGGACTCGGAGAGATGAGCGGTGCTACGGTCCCGGACAGTTCCATACCGGTGGCGCGAGGTGGCGCAAGTCTGGCGGCGTAACCGCCGCCTCTGTACCTCATCGCTTCGGCTCTATTGCTGCTGGATCCAGCGTTTCTGTGCCTATTGTGATGCCCAGGCGATTGATTGGCGCACTGAGCTCACGGAGGCGGGTGCAGACCGCTTCGCTCGGTGGTGGCGATCGTGCGGCAGCGGACGCCGGGGTCGGCTTCGCAGCACGCTAGCATCGTCGCACAGCGCATTGCGCGCTTGGTCGTTCGCGCTTTCGACTCTGGGAGAGGATCTCCTGTCGTGGAGTCCGCCGCGCCCACCCTCGAGGATCGACCGCCGATTCCGACGGTTCTCTGCTTATCTGCGCGAGGTGCGCGGCAACCCGCCTGTCACGATTCATAAGAAGCTCGCGCAGCTGGCCGCTTTCGACTGCTACCGACGCGCAAGGGGAACCTCACGCGCTGAGATTCGCCTGCAGGAGATCGATGCTTATGTTGCGCACTGCCGTCGGCGCTTGGCGCGCTCTACGGTCGCGGACATCTGCTCGACGCTGCGCGGGTATCTGCGCTTCTTGCACGTTGCCGGAGAGATGGCGGTCGATCTCTCCCCAGCGGTCATGAGTCCGAGGATCCGCATCGCTGAGCGGCCGCATCGCACGTTGTCGTGGTCCGACGTGCAACGGATCCTTCAAGCGGTGGATCGCACAACGCCGGTCGGCCGTCGCGACTATGCGCTGCTCTTGATGATGAGCGTCTATGGGCTCGGCGCCGGTGAGGTGATTGGCCTGGGTCTCGATGACGTGGACTGGCGCGCGGCGACGCTGCGGGTGCGGCGGCCGAAGAACGGCGTGACCTTCCTTCTTCCTTTGCTGCCCGAGGTCGCGCGAGCGCTCGCCGACTACCTCAAGCGGGGTCGCCCACCTCATACCGCGTCGCGATCCTTGTTCGTCACCATGCGCACGCCCTTTGCGCGGCTTGCCTGCTCGGTCACCGTGCGCCACATACTCGGATCCGCCGCGGACCGCGCTGGCGTCACGGCGCCATTCCTCGGCACACACGTCCTGCGGCATACCCACGCCTCTCGACAGTTGGACCTCGGGACGCCGACGAAGGTGATCGGGGACATCCTCGGTCATCGCGATCCGGCGTCGACTTCGGCCTATCTTCGCGTCCCGGGTGATCGGCTGCGCGCGCTCTCTCTTCCGGTGCCAGTATGAGCGGCTTGACCGCGGCCCAACTGACGCGCCAGATCGAGGCGTTCCTCGTCTTCAAGCACGCCCTCGGTTATTACTACCAACGCAGTGAAGCGACCCTACGCAGCTTCGAGCGGTTCGCCCGTAAAGGTTTGCCGCGGAACGCTCAGATCGACCTGCCAACTTTGATCAGAGCGTGGCTGCAACGTGCGCCGGCTCGCAAGCCTGTGACGCTCGCCTGCGATCTTGGGGCTGTGCGGCAGTTCTGTCAGTACCGCCGCCGCCTGGACCCGGCAACCTATGTCCCTCCCGTGGCGCTGGCCCCGCAGACGGAGTCGCACTACGTTCCCCATATCTTTTCGCCGGCGCAGATCCGCAGCCTCCTCGCCGGGGCACAGCGTCATCAGGGACGCAACTTCTGGCCGGGTCTGTCCAAGACGCTCATCCTCGTGACCTATTGCACGGGTCTGCGCCTGGGCGAGGCCGTACGCCTGCAGTGCTCGGACCTCGACCTCCGGCGGCAGGTCCTGCACATCCGACTGAGCAAGGGTCGAAGTCGGGACGTCCCGTTCCAGGCGGATCTCGCCAGGGTGTTGAGGGAGTATTTGCGCGAGCGCGACCACGTCATTCTGGCTGCGGGAGATGCTGGCGCACAGACATTGTTCGTTGGCTTGAACGGACGGCGCATCACGGTAAAGGCCGCCTCGGATGTCATCCGCCGCCTGCTGCGTCAACTCGGATTCAAGAGCGCCCGCGGCCGGATCGGTCCCCGACCCTACGATCTGCGGCATGCTTTCGCCGTGCATCGCCTGACGGCCTGGTACCGCGAAGGCGTGGATTTGAACGCTCGCTTGCCCTGGCTTTCGGCCTACATGGGGCACGTCAACGTGCTCGGGACCGAAGTGTATCTGCACGCGACGCCCGAGCTCCTGCAGCTCGCGAGTGACCGCTTGGCCGCGCACGTCGCTCGTTGGGGTGCACCGTGAGCCGTCCCCAGCCGACAACCCTCCTGTCGCTCGTCGAGACGTACTTTCGCGGCTACCTCATGCAGCGGCGGGGTGCGAGTGCCCACACTATCCGCGCCTACCGCGATACCCTGCGTCTGCTCTTCACCTTCCTCGCCGCCCGTCGTCGCTGCCCGATAACAGCCTTAACCCTCGATGATCTCGAGGTGGAGGGGATTCTCGCCTTTCTGGCTCACCTGGAGGCGCAGCGCGGCAACCGCACTGCAAGTCGCAACCACCGCCTCGCTGCGATCCGCAGCTTCGTGCGCCATCTCATCGAGCACGATCTGCCGCGAGCCGGCCAGTACCAGCGCATTCTGACGCTGCCGAACAAGCGATGCTCCACATCCCCAGCCCGGTACCTGGAGCCGGAGGATGTCAAGGCGCTTCTCGCCCAGCCGGATCTCTCGAGCGCGACCGGCCGCCGCGACCGCGCGCTGCTGCTCTTCCTGTACAACACCGGCGCTCGCGTCAGCGAGGCACTTGGTGTACGCGCCGAGCATCTTCATCTCGATCCGCCGCGGCACGTGCGTCTCTTCGGCAAGGGAGCCAAGGAGCGCATTTGTCCACTGTGGCCTGAGACCGCGGCGGCGCTGCGGCAGTTACCGGCGGGCCGGGACGGCGGACAGAGCGAGCATATCTTCTGCAGCCGCAGCGGCAATGGACTCACGCGCGATGGTGTGGCTTACCTGCTGCGCAAATACGCGACGCTGGCCGCGCGTCGTACGCCGGGACTGCGCCAGAGGCGCGTTACGCCACACATGCTGCGGCACAGCTGCGCGGTTGCCCTGCTACAAGCCGGAGTCGACGTTACCGTCATCCGCGACTATCTTGGCCACGCGAGCATCTCGACGACCAGCAGGTACATCGCCACGAACCTGCAGATGAAGCGCGACGCCTTAGAGCAGTTCTGGAACCGCTCCGGCCTGTCGTCCGGGCGTGCGCGCCCCTGGGCACCGAAGCGCGACCTGCTCGCCTTTCTCGCCTCGGTCTGAAGGCACAAGTATTATCCGGAGCCTCGGTGTTCGGATCAGCTTTCGTGAAAGCAGCGGGCGCGATGACACTCTGCATAAGCGACAACTCAGGATAATGAGCCTTATCCATGGCTCAGCATAAGGCGCATGCACGCCGGAAGTTCGAGGAGCTGCACCAGAACCAGCGCAGCGAGATTGCCGCGGAGGCGCTGCTGTATTACGGGCTGCTCTACGATGTCGAGGCCGAAGCGCGTGAGCAGTGAGCGTGCGCTCGGTATTTGAGGCGAGTCCTACCGGTTTCTGATCACGCTCGGTGAGGGAAGTGGGCCCGGCACCTTCACGCAGCGTGAACGTGGAGCGGTTGAGGAGAAGGTGATCAGGCGGGCGGCGGATCGAGCTCGTCGATCATCTGCTCGAAGGAGACGGTGAAGGTGGGCTCGTACAGATCGGGGTGGGCCTGCACGAACTCGATCACCTTGCGGTAGCAGTCGGCGGCGGCCTTCTTGTCGCCGCGCGCCTCGTAGACCATGCCGAGGCGATCGTATCCGTCGTGGACTTCGGGATAGCGCTCGAGGAACTGGCGCGCTGCCCGTTCGGCCTCATCGAGCTTGCCTTCGTGCACCATATCGACGATGGCGTTGGAGTCGCGCGTGAGTTCGTCGTCCTCATCGTTGATGAAGTCGCCGCAGTCGCAGTTCTCGTGGCTGTGCGCGTGCCGTGCCGCCTCGGCGGCACGGGCCTCGGTGGCCGCCTTCAGTGCCTCGCTCTCGGCCGCCTGATCCTTCGCCAGACAGCAGCGCTTGTACTTTTGCCCGCTGCCGCATGGGCAGGGATCATTGCGTCCCGGCTTGGCCATAGCTCGGAGGGCGGCGATGTATCAGAGGGTGTTGGGCGATCCGGCATTTTACCGGTTGTTGCTGCGCTTCGATGAAGACCTCGCCGCCTGCGAGCGCCCCCAGGGCTGTTGGCTGTGCGGCAAGAAGCTCGAGGTGTCGGACTTCCCTCGCAAGCCCCGCGGTCTTGCCCTTAACCTGGGGGATCGCTTCGCGGAGCGGCTCTCCTTCTGCTGCGCGGACCGCAGTTGCCGCAAGCGCCGCACCCCTCCGTCGCTGCGCTTCCTCGGCCGCAAGGTCTACCTCGGTGCGACTGTCGTGCTGATCTCGGCCATGCGTTGCGGGGCGAGCCCGCCACGCATGCGCTACCTCAACGAGCTCGTCGGGGTGAGCCGTCACACCGTCTCACGCTGGAGGAGGTGGTGGACGCAGGTGCTGCCGGGCAGTCGCTTCTTCTGCGGTGCGGCCGGCACGCTGATGCCGCCGGTCAACCTCGCCAAGTTGCCCACCTCGCTCCTTGAGCGGTTTGCCGGCTCGACCGAGGAGCGGCTGATCTTGCTCCTGCGGTGGCTCTCGCCGGTAACCTGCGGCAGCCGCGCGGGGCACGCTGCATAGGGCGGGGGACTTCTCCCGCAGAGGATGCCCGTCGCGGCGGGCCATGGCCGCCATTACGGTGCGCGCATCCGGTCGTTGAGGAGGGATGCGGGCATGAGCGGGCCGAAGGACCCCACCGTCCACGAGCGCTGGGCGCATCTACGGTTCTCGGTCATCGGACAGTTGCTCGCGGCCCCGCCCCCGCGGGGGAAGCTGCGCGCCGAGCTCAAGCGGCTTGCCGAGAGAAGCTGGCAGCATCCGATCACCGGCAAGCCCGTGCGCTTTGCGCGCTCGACGATCGAACGGTGGCTGCATCGGGCGCGCCGTGAACGGCGCGATCCAGTCGGAGTGCTTCGCCGCAAGGTGCGCGCCGATGCCGGCACCCAGCAGGTCTGCCTCGCGATCCGCGAGGCCCTTCGCACGCAGTACGCGGCGCACCCGAGCTGGTCGGTGAAGCTGCACTTCGACAACCTGCGCGCGGCGGCCGAAGCGAACGCGGCGCTCGCACCGCTCCCCTCCTACTCGAGCATCCGGCGGCTCTTTGAGAAGCAGGGCTGGCGCAAGCGTCATCGCCAGACGAGCCGCGATACGGCCGGTGCCGCGCGCGCCGAAGCGCGGCTCGCCGCCCGCGAAGTGCGCAGCTACGAGGCCGAGTACGTCGGTGGTCTCGTTCATTGGGATGGGCATGTCGGATCGCGTGCCGTACTGACGGTCCGCGGGGAGTGGGTAACGCCTGTGCTCATCGGCATCCTCGATGATCGCTCGCGGCTTGCCTGTCACCTGCAGTGGTATCTGGTGGAGAACGCTGAGAACGTCGCGCACGCTCTCTCGCAGGCCTTTCAGAAGCGGGGACTGCCCCGCGCCGGCATGTCCGATAACGGTGCGGGGAACCTCGCCACAGAGGTGACCGAAGGGCTCGCGCGGCTCGGCATCCTGCATGAGACGACCCTGCCGTACTCGGCTTACCAAAACGGCAAGCAAGAGTCGTTTTGGGGTCAGGTTGAAGGGCGCCTCATGGCGATGCTCGAGAGCGTCGCTGATCTGACGCTCGCGCTTCTCAACGAGGCCACTCAGGCGTGGGTCGAGTACGAGTACAACCGCGCCATCCACTCCGAGCTCGGTGAGAGCCCGCTCGCACGCTTCCTTGCCGGCCCCGAGGTCCTGCGAGCCTCGCCCGACAGTGCAGCCCTTCGTGCTGCCTTCACTCGAAGCGAGCGCCGCACGCAGCGCGTGAGCGACGGCACGGTCATGATCGGCGCGCGGCGCTTTGAGGTCCCGAACCGCTACCGCCATCTGCGCGAGCTCGTGGTGCGCTACGCGAGCTGGGACCTCTCGATCGTGCATCTGGTCGATGAGCGCTTGGGGGAGCTGCTCTGTCGGCTGTATCCGCAGGACAAGACCCGCAACGCTACCGGTATGCGCGCGCCACTCGAGCCGCTCGCGGCCTCAACGCCGAGCTCGATGCCGTTGCCGTCAACACCTGTTACACCGCTGCAGCCCAGTGAGATGGCCCCGCTCCTTAAGAAGCTGATGCGCGAGCGCTCCGCCACGGGCCTGCCGCCGGCGTACCTGCCGAAGGACGAACTCCCCCCACCCGATGAAGGTCATGATCCGTGAACAAGAAGCTCCTCTCGCTCTATGGCCTGAAGTGGAACCCCTTCGCTGCGGAGGTGCCCGTTGAGGCGCTGCGCGTGAGCCCTCGGCTTGACTCCTTCTGCTGGCGCGTTGAGCAGTTGGTCGGGGAAGGCGGCTTTGCTCTGCTGACCGGCGCGCCGGGGCTCGGCAAATCCGCGGGCCTGCGGATCCTCGCCGAACGGCTCGGCGCGCTGCGCGATGTGCAGGTCGGCATCCTCTCGCGCCCCCAGGCCGGGATGGCCGACTTCTACCGCGAGATGGGCGAGCTCTTCGGTGTCGAGCTGCATCCGCACAACCGCCACGCAGGCGCCAAGGTCCTGCGCGCACGCTGGCAGGCGCACATCGATGCGGCGCTCTCGCGCCCCGTGGTGATCGTCGATGAGGCGCAGGAGGTGATCGGGCCGGTGCTGGCGGAGCTGCGCTTGTTATCGTCGGCGCGCCTGGACTCGCATCTGCTGCTCACCGTCGTGCTCGCCGGCGACCAGCGCCTCCTCGAGCGCTTCAGGAGCGAGGAGCTGCTGCCGTTGGGTTCGCGCATGCGGGTGCGCTTGACGCTCGAGCGTTCAACACCCGAGGAGCTGCGCGAGTGCTTGACGCATGCGCTCGCCAAGGCCGGCGCCCCCAAGCTCATGACCGCCGAGGTGATCGCAGCCCTTGCCGATCACGCACAGGGGAACCTGCGGGCTCTCATGAACATGGGTGGGGAACTCCTGGCGGCCGCCGCCCAGCACGAGGCGCGTCACATCGACGAACAGCTGTTCTTTGAGACCTTCACTCCACCGACTGCCGCCGCGCCGCTGAAGGTCGCCGCCGGCGCCGGGCGCAGGCGGTGAGCATCCTGCCGGTCGAGCCCGCGCATCGTCTCGCGGGGCGGGCCGAGGAGCAGCGCTGGCTCATCGAGAGCCTCTGGAGCGAGGGCGCCGTCGGCATCGTCGGCGGTGAGCCCAAGTGCTGCAAGAGCTTCCTCGCGCTCGACCTCGCGGTCGCGGTGGCTTCCGGGCGGCCGGCGCTGCGGCGCTTCGCGGTTGCAACTCCTGGGCGTGTGTTGCTGTTCCCTGCCGAGGACGCTCAGCACATCGTGCGCGCGCGCCTCGAGGGCATCTGTCAGGCGGCCGGCTGCGAACTCGCCACGCTCGATGTGCAGGTGATCACCTCTCCAACGCTGCGGCTCGATCTCGAGCGCGATCGCCGGCTGCTCGAGCAGACGGTCGCCGTGCTACAGCCTCGACTGCTGATCCTCGATCCCTTCGTGCGACTGCACCGTATCGATGAGAATGCGAGCGGGGAGGTCGCCCCGCTCCTGGCGTATCTGCGAGAGCTGCACCGCCGGCACGCCCTCGCCGTGCTCGTCGTGCATCACGCGAAGAAGTCCTCCGGGAACGTCCGCGCAGGCCAAGCGCTGCGAGGGTCTTCCGAGTTCCACGCCTGGGGCGACTCGAACCTGTATCTGCGTCGCTCGATCGGCGGGCATCTGACACTCACTGTCGAGCACCGCGCCGCCGCCTCCCTCCCCAGCATCGCACTCGAACTCACCGAGCGCGATGCCGCCCTCGCCCTGACCGTGGCTGAGAAGCAGGACCCGCCCGCCCCCTCACCGGTGTCGATCGACGAGCGCATCACCGCGGCGCTCGCCGCCGCAGGTCGCTCGGTCCCGCTCGGGGAGCTGCGCCAGCTCTGCCGCGTGCGTCACGCAACGCTCCATGAGCGACTCCGTGCGCTCACCGGTGCCGGACACCTCCTGCACGATCTCGCCGGTTATCGCCTCGCGGATCACCCGACCGCCGTACCGCTCTCCTCGAGCTGACGGACAACTTGTCCAGAGCGACGCCCGCCCGCTCACGAGTCACTCGTGGGCGGGCGTCGCTCGTCCGCTCGCAGAACCCTTCCGGATCATCGACGCCGAAAAGCAAGCCCCGTGCGAGCCGCCATAGCGGCTGGCGCGGGGCTTGCCCATACCTCGAGCAGCAGCCTGTCTCGTGTTCCCGTTCCCGCTCTCTCTACAGCGCACGGGAACGGGAACTGGGAACACCATCAAAAAGCGTGGTCAGACCACCATCAAAAAGCGCGCCCCTGCTCACAGCGGCTCGATGCGGTGGGTCGACAGCGCCTACGGGCTGAACACGCCCGGCCAGTTGCCGAGAACCTGCAGAAGTGGCTGATCCTCCATCGCTCGAAGGTGCCTGACGGCTCGGCGAGCGCGAAGGCGATCGAGTACAGTCTCGGCCGCTGGGAAGCTCTCACTCGCTACATCGAAGATGGCGATCTGCCCATCGACAACAACTGGCTCGAGAACCGGATCCGTCCCGTGGCAACGGAGTGGTCATTGTGCGCCTCCTCGTCAAGTATCAGAAAACATTGATGTTTGGTTTTCGGAACTCGTGCGACACGGACGGCCCTTACGTGCGAGCGCGGTGAGAACTCGTTCCTGCTGGAGATCGCTGGCGCGGATCTGATAGGGAGCATCGGGAACGACTTGGTCGGCAGGAAGCAGACCTTCTTTGATCAGGCGTCGGATCTGGTGATTTGTGACACCAAGACGCTGTGCGGCCTCGGACATCGTCAACCACTCACCACTTTTGTCCGCCGAGCGATATGCGCGGATGCCACGCACACGCCGCAGCGAGCTGACACGGTGCGCAGTCCAAGTTTTGCCTTGGCCCGTCGGCATACCCAGGCGATTAAGGGTGGCGGCGATATCGTCGTCTGACCAGCGGGTCGCCATGCTTTGGATGACGGCAACGGCTTCTTCCGAGGTGCGGCAGCCATGCTCGCCGGTCTTGGGTTTGCGCACACGGACCTGTGAGTGTTGGCCACCCCGCCAATGGATCGTCAGTACGATCTCCCGCGAGCTGGCGTCGTAATCAGTCACGATGTCGGCGATGAGAGCGCTCAGTAGCTGCTGTCGCGAGCGCATCGTCACTCCCGGTGCGTTCCAGGCAGCATCGAGGTCTTGCGCAATCCCCACAAAATCGGGTATCTGCTCGAGTGTGGGCTTTGCCTGGTCCAACTCCGCTAACCGAGCCTCGCAGCCTTGTACACGTCGCAAGGCAGTCTCCCAGCTCTTCTCAAGTTGCGCCGCGATGAGTCGGTTGTCGGGATCGCAGGCTGCGTATCGCCGCTCGGCGAGCGAGGCCTCGTAGCGCGCCTGCTGCAACTCCAGCTCTATGATGCGTCGTTGCTCGCTTTGCATCTCGGTGTACCTGTGATCAGCCTGCAATGCTGCCTCGATGGCCATCGGTTCGAGTGCTCGAAGAAGCTCGTGGCTGACAGCAGCATCGACTCGCTTGGCCCCGAACGTCAAACATCGGGGCTGTCCGAGCATGTGATTAGGGCCGTCACAGCGATATACCGGCTGACGCGCCCCTCGTCCGGAATACGCGACGGAAAGCCGTCGACCGCAGCGAGCGCACGCCAGTAACCCAGGCAGTAAGGCGCGGCCGCCGCGTCCCGACTTGGTGCCGCCGGCTTTACCGTAGGCATTTGCTGCCAGCAGCTTCTGGTTGCGCTCGAACTCGCTCCACTCGACGTAACGCTCGTGATGATCCTTGATCATAACCTCCCACTGATCGAATGGCCTCTCGTGGTGGTATGTCTTACGCACACGCCCGTCCACAAGTGTCGTGCGATGCTCTGTCTTGCCATAGATGTAGGCGCCGGCATAGAACGGGTTCTTCAACACAGCGATGACGCTGCGGTAGCGGATCGGCGTCCAGTCAAAACTGACCCAGGTTTTACCATCGGACGGGCGGGGGAAATGCATCTTCTCCGCAGCAAGGGACAGCAGCACCTGGCGCGCGCTCCCGAGTTGCCGGAAACGAGCGAAGATCAACCGAATGGCCTCCTGCACACGTAGGTTCGGATCGAAACCGAGACCCATCTCCCGATGCCAGATGTAGCCGATCGGCACGCTGATGCGCAACTCGCCACGTCGGGCCTTGGCACGTGCAGCATCGAGCATCCGCGCACGAATAACCCCGAGCTCGAACTCACTGATACTACCCTTCATGCCCAGCAACAACCGATCGTTCGGTCGGCACGGATCGTACACACCGTCGGTATCAATGACTCTTGCGCCGACCAGGCCACAAAGCTCGAGCAGGTGATGCCAATCACGGCCGTTGCGCGAGAGGCGCGAGGCATCGAAGCAAAGCACTGCCCCAACTTCGCCGGTACAGACGGCCGCAACCAGGCGATCAAAGCCAGGTCGGGCCACGCTCCCACTGGCGGAGCGCCCGAGGTCATCGTCGATGACCTCAACGTTGGCGAATCCGTGATGGCGCGCGAGTTCCGCCAGATCATACTGGCGACGCTTGCTCTCCAGGTTCGTCATCACCTGCGACTGCGTACTCTGCCGAACGTAGACAATGGCCTTGCGCTTCGTGATGGCCGCCGGCAGCCCCTCAGCGCTCATCGCCGTTCTCCTCGCCGAGGATCCCTGCCGCCTGCATGAGTACTCGTGCGAGCCGCCTTATCGCCTTCTGACGCTCTGCGCCGGTCAGGCCGCGGATATTGATCGACTCGAACGCTATGGCTACTTGGTGCGGGTGCCGCACTGACGTCGAGGGATGCTTGCGGATCTTGTGCGCTTCGGCCATCTTGGTCCTCCTGGGTGACGGGGCTATCACCGGGAGAGCTTCGCCGAAATCCAAATGCGATCAGCAATCGATGTAGTTCACTCAACGCCTCGGTCGAGGCGCGCGGTGACCCCAGGCTCATACCGCTGCAGATCCCGGGATCGAACATCCACTGGGGCAGCATGGTTATTACACCGGGTTCCAGCTCGACGTGCAGAACGCGACTGCCGCCACGGACCTCGCTGTACTGCAAACGAAGCCGGCGTCCGAAAAGCGGGTGCCAGCGATAACAGACCTCGACTTCTTGCCCGACATGGGCAGAATGAACCTTCGATGGCTCTCGGCAGATCCAACTGGCTCTTCGCCGGATCACTCCGTGCCGGCCAGCGTGCCGCCGTCATCATGAGCCTGATCCAATCCGCCAAGCTCAACGGCCACGATCCGTATCGCTACCTCAAAGATGTGCTCGAGCGGCTACCGACGCAGCCGGCGACCCGCCTTGAAGAGCTTCTGCCGCATCGCTGGCAACCACCGTCGGTAGGAAATTACTGACCTACGATGAAAAGCGCCCTGAGAATCATCGGCTTTGGTCTGGTCACAGCTGGCCTTCTTTGCATGCCCTTTCCCGTTACCAATCCAAAAGCTGTGACAAGCATCTTTCCCTGGCTAGCGACGAGCGGTCTGCTGGTAAGGACTGGCGCATGGATAATGGCCATCGGCGCAATCATCTTTGCGCTGTCATTTGCCCTCCGAAGTCCCGATTAGCTACAGGCGACCGCGACAGAAGGTGAGTTCGCCAGCCTCTTACCTTCGTTATGCATCTGCGGGGGCTGGCAGCGCACGCCAGCGAACAGCTGAGATCAGGATATTTCGATGTTCCTTGGGAAGTTAAGGACGACCTGCAACGCGATGCCGCCCTGTTGCACCTTCCCTCGGCCAGCACGCTCTCCCAGGCCGAAAGGGACGGTATTGCCGCACTCATTGCCGCGCTCGACACAATACCCGCCTCAGTGCTCACGGGCGGGGGAACGGCCGCCGCTAAGAAAGCCTTGCGCCACCCCTGCTGGAAACCCCTTCGCATTCAGGCTTCGGAACTCCTTCAATTGCTGACACCGACGACTGAGCGTATCAACGCCTATTTTGGATATGGCAGGGACGACGTCCACTGACCACTGATGCCAGCGAAGTGGAACCTCATTGTCGGCCACTCCTGCCGGCGGGTTGTGTGAGTAGCCGATCCCCATCCGAATGATTGCCGCTGCGTCCGGCGCGTCTGTGAGTTGTGCCGGTTCCTGCGAAGCAGCACGCGTAAGGCCGGGCTACAGGAGGCCGTCCTGCGCGAAGGAGTATTCGGCCAGCGCCGATGGTCAGAGGGTCGAGGACGCGCACGTCGAGGAGCGCAAGTGAATCGCTCACGTGGGGGACCTGCACCGCATCCTATCGGGTGCCGTTCCTGCACCGCATTGGCAGATACATGGGCGAAATGTCCGTCTGACCTTGTCCCGCTGCGCCACTCTGGGGGTCTTCGCCCTCGAGGGCTGCGTATCCACAGGTCCAAACGACATGGTCCGGTGCGGCAAGGACCGGACGGAGACTCAATACCTGACCTGAGATCAGGCCATTTGCACGATTCCCGTAGGTGATCGAGATAGTGCCGCGATCGACGGCGATCGAATTGACGTAGTTGCCAGACAGCGGCCCTGAAAAGTCAAGGTCGGAGAGGTTTGCAGGCCTTGGCTCGGTGACCTCCGCTCATGGAGGTCCTGTTTCACCCGCCTGAATCCACCTAGCCCCGACATCGTGAAGAGCCAGCACATTCAGGAGATCGTTCATCGCAAC
>DATJSR010000182.1:0-10556 GCA_035504015.1 Steroidobacteraceae bacterium | reverse complement strand
AACATCGGACTGGGCGAGACCACCACGGGCGCACCTCTGGTGGTGCACGACAAGGTCATCATCGGCAACGCGGGCGGCGAGCTCGGTGTGCGCGGTTGGGTCACGGCGCTCGATGTGCACACCGGCAAGCAGCTCTGGAGGGCCTACAACACCGGTCCCGACAAGGACGTGCTCATCGGTCCGGACTTCAAGCCCTTCTACGCCAAGGATCGCGGCAAGGACCTCGGCGTGACGACCTGGCCGCCCGGACAGTGGAAGATCGGCGGCTCGACCGTTTGGGGGTGGATCACCTACGACCCCGAGACGAATCTCATCTTCTACGGCACGGGCAACCCCGGAGTCTGGAATCCTGATCAGCGGCCTGGCGCGAATGAGTGGTCCTGTGCCGTCTTCGCGCGCGATCCGGACACGGGTCAGGCGAAGTGGGCCTTTCAGTTCGGCGCGCACGATGCCTGGGATTACGACGAGATCATGGAGAACATCGCCATCGACATGCCCTTCCAGGGACAGATGCGCAAGCTGCTGCTGCATCCGGGGCGCTCGGGGTTCATGTACGTGCTCGACCGGCAGACTGGCGAGCTGCTCTCCGCGCCCATCTATGCGCCGACCAACTGGGCACACGGCTATGACCTCAAGACCGGACTGCCGCAAGAGGACCCGATGAAGCGCCCGCATCAGGGCAGCATCACGCGCGACATCTGTCCCTCCTCCACCGGCGCGAAGGATTACATCCCCTCGGCATTCTCACCGCGTACCGGGCTGCTCTACATCCCCGCGCACAACACCTGCATGGATTATGGCGGGTTGCAGGCGAGCTACATTGCGGGTACCCCGTATCTGGGCGCGAGCGTCAAGATGTATCCGGGTCCCGGCGGCTATCAAGGCATGCTGGTGGCCTGGGATGTGGCGAACGCCCGCCCCGTATGGGCGCTCAAGGACAAGGACCTGCCGGTGTACAGCGGCGTGCTCGCCACGGGCGGGGACGTGGTGTTCTACGGCACGATGGAGGGCTGGTTCCGCGCGGTGGACGCCCACAGCGGCAAGGTCCTGTGGCAGTTCAAGACCGGCTCCGGAATCATCGGCGATCCGATCACCTTCCTCGGGCCCGACGGCAAGCAGTACGTCGCCATCTACTCGGGCATCGGTGGCTGGATGGGCGCGGTCGCCTTTCCGAGCCTCTCCACCAGCGATCCTTATGCCGCGCTCGGCGTGGTGGGCGCCATGGGGAAGATCAAGAAACTCTCCGCACCGGGCTCGATGGTTTATGTTTTCGGACTATAGAAAGGCGCTCACTGCGCTCGGCGTCACCCTCGTGGTGGTGCTCGCCATCGATTACCGGCTGGACCCGGCGCGTGCCCGCACGCTGGCCGCCATGGCGGATAGGTCGGCCGCCGCGGCGGCCACAGCGGCTGCGCGCGCCTCGCCGGGGGCCCAAGCCGTGGCGTCTGAGCTGCGCGTGTGCGCCGATCCGAACAATCTGCCGTTCTCCAACGCACGCGAGCAGGGCTTTGAGAACGCGCTCGCCCGGCTGATCGCCGTCGATCTCGGCCGCACCCTGCGCTATGTGTGGTGGCCCGAGCGCCGCGGCTTCCTGCGCCACACGCTCGACACGCACGCCTGCGATGTGGTGATGGGAGCACCCGCGGGCGATGCGCAGATGCTGACGACGCGGCCTTACTACCGCTCGACGTACGTCTTCGTCACGCGGCGCGATCGGCAGCTGCGGCTGCGCTCCTACGATGATCCACGCCTGCGCGCGCTGCGCATCGGCGTGCATACCAACGTGCCGCCGACACAGGTGCTCGCGGTGCGCGAGCTGCAGAACAACATCCGCGGCTACAGTATCTACGGCAACTACCTCGAACCGGACCCGCCGCGCGCGCTCATCGACGCCGTGGCGCGTGGCGATGTCGACGTGGCGATCGCCTGGGGGCCGCTCGCGGGCTATTTTGCCCCGCGCGAGCCCGTGCCCCTCGAGCTGATGCCCGCACCCACACCGTCCGATCTCGCCTACCTGCCGATGAGTTTCGCGATCTGCATGGGAGTAAGGCACGAGGATGCGACGCTGCGCACACTGCTCGATGCGGAGATCGTGCGTCGGCGGCAGCAGATCGACGCGCTGCTGCGCCGCTTCGACGTGCCGCTTGTCGCCACCGACGGGCAGGTGTGGATCGCACAGACGCTGCAAGGTGAGGCACGATGAACGCACTCGACACCACGGGCACCTTCGCAACCGCGAGGATGGGGCTGCTGCTCCTGGGCGCGCTGGCCATGAGCGGTTGCGGTGCCGACCGCTATCCGTCCAACGTGGCATCCGCCGCCACGCTCGCGATGACGCAACCGCCCATCGGGCCCGACCCCGGCTCCGGAGTGGGTGAGGGTGACACGCACGAGCCGTCGATCAAGAATCCCTTCGCCGGCAGTCAGGAGGCACGCGAGCAGGGGCGGCAGCTCTTCGTGCAGATGAACTGCTACGGCTGTCACGGCGGGCATGCGGGCGGCGGGATGGGCCCGAGTCTGCGCGATCCAGCCTGGATCTACGGCAGCACCCCGATCGATATCTTCAGCTCCATCTCGCAGGGGCGCGGCAAGGGGATGCCGGCCTGGGGGCTCAGGCTGCCGAGCGATGAGATCTGGAAGCTCGTCGCCTACGTGCAATCACTCGGCACGACGGATGAGCCCGACCCGCCGAGTCCGGCACCGCCCGAGGCACCCCCGAACTCCGCGCCGGATCCGCTGATGCCGGGCAAGGGTTAGCATCGTGAGCGTGCGCTGCCGCTGGCTGCTCGGTGCTCCGCTGATCCTCGCCGGCGGATGCGCGTCACCGCAGAATTACGTATTTGGGACTGCCGGGCCCGCCGCTGCGATGCTGGCGCGCCTGGGCTGGCAGGGTCTGATCGCCTTCATGGCGGCCGCGCTCATCACCATCGGCATGATCGTGTGGCTTGCACTGCGCCGGCGTGGCTCGCTCGCCGAGCACGAGCCGATCGATGTCAATCAGGGGCAGAGCTGGATTCTGATCGGTGGCTTTGCGATCCCCTTCGCTGTGCTCGCCTTCCTCTTTGTGAGCACCGTCGATACGCTCGCCGCCTTTCCCATGATGGACATGGCTCATCAGCAAGGCCCGGACATCATTGTTACGGGGCGGCAATGGTGGTTTCGGGTCGACTACCCCTTCGCCGGCCATCCTGACCAGGACGTGACCACGGCCACCGAGATTCACGTGCCGATCGGCCGACCGATGACCATTGAGCTGCAGACCGACGATGTCATTCACTCTTTCTGGGTGCCGAAGCTGCACGGCAAGGTCGATCTCATTCCGGGTCAGAAGAACTTCATTCGCATCCAGGCGGATCGCCCTGGCACCTACCTCGGGGAGTGCGCCAAGTACTGCGGTGAGCAGCATGCGCACATGCGCCTGATGGTGGTGGCCCAGGCGCCGCAGGCCTACGAGCAGTGGCTCGCGGCCCAGCGGGCAGCGGCAGCAGATCCGAGCGATCCGCTGCTGCAGCACGGCCAGCAGGTGTTCCTCTCGGCGGCCTGTCCGCTCTGCCATACGGTGCGCGGCACGCTCGCGCTCGGGCAGGCGGGTCCGGAGCTCACGCACATCGGCAGCCGCCTGACGATCGCAGGCGGCTCCTTGCCGAATAACACGGGCAATCTTGCGGGTTGGGTGACCGATGCGCAGACGCTCAAGCCCGGAGCGCAGATGCCAAACCTCGCCACCCTCGATGGCCAGGATCTGCGCGCCCTGGTCGCCTATCTGCAATCGCTCAAGTAGGCCTCTACCTGAGCGCCTGCGCGATCTCATCCGCGAGCTTGCCGAGCAGGCGGCTCATCGCCGCCACCTCGCCCGCATAGTCAGCCGGTGCGGGCTCGGATAGCGCCACGCGTCGCGTGAGCAGCGGGGTATCGGACGCGGCCGGCAGCAGCGACCAGGCGCCCGTGAGCGTTACCGTGCCGCTGGCACCCGGCTCGAAACGCAGGATGTCGAGCACGATTGCGCGGGTATCGGGGGTTGCGGGCTCCTGCGGCAGCACGACTGCACCCCGGGGCAGGCGCCGCAACAGATCCTGGGTGAGTACGTTGCTCACCATTTGGTCCAGCGGTGCGTCCCAGCGATGTCGATCGCTGATCTCGACCTTGCCGGGGGCGCTCTCGCGCACGATCTGCTGTCGATCGAGTGCCGCAGGAATGTGCACGGCCGCCACGCGTACCGGAGTGCTCGATGGCGGCGCCGCGGGCCGCTGCTGCAGGGGCTGGTCCGACACCGTGAGTGCAAAGAACTGCACCGGTGGGCTCGAGGCACAGCTTGCCGTCGCAGCGGCCCCGAGCAGCACCGCCAGGGGTAGCGCCGCTCTCATCTCAGCGCCCACGGATCAGCGCCTCGGGATGCTGATCCAGATAGTTGGCGAAGGAGCGCACGGCGCGCGCCGCGTCCGTCAATTCGAGGAGCGACTGCTGCAGATTGCCGCTGGGCGCGCTGGCAGTGCCGCCCACGATATGCTTGGCCGCGAGCGCCGTGGCGTCGATCTCGCTTGCGGTGCGTCGCAGGCTGTCGACGGTCTCACGCACGCTCTCGAGGGTGGGTGCCACCTGCGGTCCGGCCTGCCGCATCGTGCGATCGAGAACCTGCAGCGTGTCATCGAGATGACGGATGCTCGCTCGCAACTGCGGCGAGGCGCTCAGAGATCTCAGATTGGCGGTGATGGCGCGCACATTGTCCGCGATCTGCGCGATCGGTAGATGCGCAATCGTCGTCGGAAGCTGCTCGAGGCCCCCGCCCTCGACGGCGGGGATCTGCGGAAAGCGTCCGCCGAAGTGCACCTCGGCCGGGCTCGCCGCGGGCACCATCTCGAGCGTCACCTGCTCCGCTCCGAGGAGCGGTGGAATCTGCGTCAGGCGCGCTCGCAGACCCCGGCGCACCAGATTCGTGAGCGTCGCATTCATGGTGCTGAACCAGGCATCGGGCGCCGCCCCGCTCGGATGCAGATGAAATTTCGTCGGATCCAGATCGAGGACCACGGGGGTGGAGATCTGCCCGCTTTGTGGGTCGACCTCCAAGCGCACGCTGCGGACGACACCCACCGTGAAGCCGCGCAGCGTCACCGGGGATCCGGGCTGCATCGCGCCCACGTCTCCCGTGAAGCTCACCTGATACGGAACGGCCACCGTGAGGGTCTCGGGCGGGCTGCTCGCGATGCCGATGAAGTCGCGCCGCGGGCCACCGCGGCCAGGCACCAGCACGATCGTGGGTCCGGAGACGATCGACTTGAGGGAGGCGGGGTTGGAGAAGCTTGGTCGAGCGCCCTGCAGGTAGAACTGTGTGCCCGCGCGCAGCAGGTCCGCCAGATCCTCATCCAAGTCGAGTGTGGCGACGACGTGGCGTTTGTCGCCGCTCAGCACGAGGCGGCTGAGCCGTCCGACCGTGATGCCGCGATAGAGGACCTTGGTGCTGCCGGCTTGCATGCCGTAGGCATCTTCGAAGCTCACACTCACATCGATGCCGCGGCTCGCGATCGAGCGCACGAGCAGCCAGATCACGATGCCCAGTGCGGCAAGAGGCACCGCCCAGATCCAGCCCGGCGATCGAGTGGGATGCACGACGGCCGAGGTGCGACGTGGCTCGGGCGGGGCTTGCGCGGGGGCGTTCATGACAGGGGCGCCTGTGCCACATCCCACATGAGTCTGGGATCGAAGACTTGCGAGGCGAGCATCGTGAGCACGACGACCAGAATGAACGCCGGCGCGCCGCTTGCGGCGCGCGCGCTCGCCAGGGCGCCGAACTGCAGCAAGGGAACGAACACCGCGATGGTGAACACATCGACGCTCGACCAGCGACCAATCTCATCGATGAGGCGGTACAGCCGGGTCTTCAGCCGCAGGGCCCGAGACGAGCGTGCGTGGATCGACAGAACACACCAGCCGATGCCCGCGATCTTGAGCAGCGGAATGGCGATGCTGGTGCAGAAAATCAGCACCCCGAGCGGCCACAGGCCCGCGGCGAAGAGCTCGCGGATGCCGTCCACGATGCGGTGGGGCACGAGCTGACCCAGCTGCACATCCGTGCTCATCGGATAGAGGTTGGCGGGGATGTAAAGGAGCAGCGCCGCGAGCACGAGGGCGCTGCTGTAGAGCACCGCATGGGCCCTGCGCGCACGCAGCCGTGCGCCGCAGCGCGGGCAGCGCTGTCCGTCGCATTGCGCATCGATGACCAGGTCGCAGACCGTGCACGAGATCACCGGCATGCCCTGCGGCGGCAGCGTGCGCTCGGGCGAGAGCGCACGCCACACGGTGCGCCGGTCGAGCACGGCGCGGCTGATCATGGCGAGGAAGGCGGCCGCCATGAAGGTGTAGCCTCCCCAGCCTATCTGCACGGGCAGGTTCACCTCGACGCGACTCCAGCCGATGGCGCAGCCGATGAGATAGACCTCCGGCATCGCCCACGGATCGAGCCGCTGTACCCAGCGAAATGCGCTTCCGAGCCACTGCCGCCGGCGCCCGAGCAGCACGTGGCCGAGCACGATGCTCAGCAGCAGATAGCGCGCGAGGGGCGCGACGACCACGAAGCCACAGACGAGCGCGGCCACGATGACCCATTGATGTCCCCACAGGGCGGCGATTCCCGACATGATGCGGCTCTGACGCGTCATGCCGAGCATCGACACCTGCATGAGCGGCAGCAGGTTGGCCGGGAACAGCAGCAGCGTGGTCGCCGAGGCGCACGCGAGCGCTGCGGCGATGCTACGGCCGCGGGTACGCTCGAGGGGACTCGCACAGGTGAGGCACGAGGCGCTTGCGCCGCGCGGCAGACCATCGAGGTCCTGCAGCGTTCCGCAATGACTGCACGCGATCGTCATCGCGCCGGCGCATGATCATTGGGCCGCGAGGCGCGGGTCGAACGCATCGCGCAGCACGGCCGCCTGGGGATTGGAGGCCGCGCCGATCAGTATCTGCAGCGGCGCCACCGGGCTTTGATAGTAGGCCTGGTTCTGAGCATCGTTCGGCGTCACGCCCAGTGCGTTGAAGGCGAGGCCAGCGAAGAGCCCCCGCACATCGCTCCAGACGATCACGTCGGGCTCGACCTGCTGCAGCGGCTGGCCGTTGAAGCTCGCAATGGTGAGTCCCCCGCCCGCATGCAGGGTCCATGTATGATCGTTGCTGCGAAAGGCCTCGAGCGCCTTGTCGCTCATCAGCAGCATCGCGAGTGCGCCGTGGGCGCCGCCGGCCTGAAGTCCGATGCTGATTCCGTGCAGGGCGTAGAAGGCCGGATCGCTCCAGCGACCCTGCCGCCGCGCGATGAGCACGCCGCCGCCCTTGGCAGCGCCGAGGAGCAGCGCGCCCTTGGCAAAGCGCGGCACCAGCAGGATCGCCCGCGCGTGCTGCAGGTACTGCGCCAGGGCGGCATCGGCGCGCATGCGCTCCACCAGCGCCGCGGCATCGGCCACCTGCAGCTGCGCACGCTCGATCAGGCGTGCGTCCTGCGGATCGGGCTCATCCTCCGCCGCGCTTGCCGCCAACGGCCAGCTCGACACGCTGCCAAGCATGAGAGCCGCGGCACACAGCAGCGCAGGTGCGCCCCTATTTGAGATTGATTGCAACGAGCTCATGCCGGGTCACTTCCTGTGACAAGCTAATGCGCGGCCGGTTCCTGAAGTTCCGAACGGTAGCGCCGTATGCGCTGGCGCTGCGGACATAACGCCCCGACTCAGTGGGGCAAGGTGCGCAGTCCCTTCAAGAGCTCTCCCGCGACGATCACGGCCGCCACCCCGCCGAGGATGACGCCCGCATCGTGCCAGGTTGGCTTGAAGGAGCCGAGGGCGACCAGCAGCGTGGTGGAGGCGGCCGGTGGGTGCTGGGCCCGCGCCGGCTGCTCGAGAAGCAATGCCAGTGCCACGGACAGGGCCGCCGCGGCCACGCGCCGCGGGCTGACCTCATCCACGACGAACACGGAGGGAGCGGTGGCGAGCGCTAGCAGCCACACGGTGATGAAAGCCGAGAGCATTCCCAGGGCGTGCCCCGCGAAGGCGTTGTACCAGTGCGAGGTCCGAAGCGTAGGCTGCTGAGCCATCATCACGGCGGTCGGGCCGAGACTTGCAAAGAGCAGCAGCTTGTGGCTCCACAGCGCAAGGAGCCCAGGCAGCACGAGTGCCAGACCCGCAGCCAAGATGCGATAGATATGGTTGAGCAAGGCTGTGGAGCCTTGCGATGACGGCTCGGTGGCAGACACGGCCTGCCTCACCCGCAGGAAACGTTCCGCCCCTGCCGGGGGAGCCACCCCTCGCGCGTGCCCGAGAGGCTAGGAGCCGGCGGCGGGGGCCGCCACCACCACAGCCTCGTGCTCGACGGGGAAGCGCACCGAGCGGGCGATGAAGCACAGGGCGTGCGCGCGCGCATGCAGCTGGCGGGCCCGAGCCTGCAGCTCCGGCGAGAGCGCCTGACCGGGAGCAATCTGCAGGGTGACGCGCGGCCGCAGCAGCACGCGGGAGAACTCTCCGCCGCCATCGGGATGCTCGCTCATCCATCCCAGGGGCTCATCCTCATAGGCGATGACGACGATACCGGCCTCGGCGCACAAGTGCAGGAACCACAGCTGATGGCAGGCCGCGAGTGAGGCGAGCAGCAGCTCCTCGGGATTCCAGCGTGCCGGGTCACCGCGAAAATGCGGATCCGAAGAGCCCTCGATCGTGGGCTTCTGCCCGGCCTGCACCACGTGATCCCGCCGATAGGCTCGGTAGGCGGAGGTGCCGCTGCCGGTGTTGCCGGTCCAGCGCACGGTCAAGCTGTACACGTGCTCGCGCATGTCCTTGGCTATTCTAGAGCCTGCCAGAGAGGACCACCGTCTCGATGCAGAACCACGTCCGTGCCCTCCCGCAGCTCACGCTGTCAGCCTTCACGCGGCTGCGGCTGCTGCTGTTCGGGCACGAGGAGTTCGCCGGCATCGTCTTCTGGGCCGCCCTCGTCGGCTTTCTCGGCGCCCTGGCGAGTGTGGCCTTCCGGGAGGGGACCCGGCTGCTGGAGATGATCCTGACCGGGTCGGGCTCGGGGCTGGTGCATGCCGCGGAGAGCCTCGCGTGGTGGCATCGGGCGCTCATTCCGATCCTGGGCGGGCTGCTGGCCGGGCTCATTCTCGATTGGGCCGGCAAGAAGCTGCGTATCCCGCGCGCCGTCGATTACATGGAGGCCGTGCTCGTCGGGGACGGGCGTATCAGCTTTCGCACCACGCTTCTCAACAGTCTCTCCTCGCTCTGCACCATCGCCTCGGGCGGCTCCATCGGTCGCGAGGGTCCGATGGTGCAGATGGCCGCCATGGCGGGCT
This sequence comes from Steroidobacteraceae bacterium, assembly GCA_035504015.1. Lineage (GTDB taxonomy): Bacteria > Pseudomonadota > Gammaproteobacteria > Steroidobacterales > Steroidobacteraceae > JASHUC01. The sequence goes on along the minus strand of DATJSR010000182.1, from coordinate 1,237 downwards.
CCAAGCTCGGGGCCCTCGCCAGAGCCTCCATTCCCCGCCTGCGCCTGATGGTGGCGTGCGGGGCGGCGGCCGGTATCGCCGCCGCCTATAACGCCCCGATCTCCGGTGCTCTGTTCGTCTCCGAGATCGTGCTCGGGAACACCGCGATGGAGAGCTTCGGGCCGCTGGTCATTGCCTCCGTCAGCTCCAATGCCACCGTTCACCGCCTGCTCGGCTACGGACCGGTGTTCGACGTGCCCCACGTGCACTTCGTCTCGAACGTGGAGCTGGTGTTCTTCGTCGTGCTCGGCGTGCTGTGTGGGCATCTGGCCCCACCGTTTCTGGCACTGATCGACTTCGTCAAGGCTCGCTTCGTGCGCCTGCACCTGTCGGGACATTGGCAACTCGCCCTCGGCGGAGCCTTGGTCGGAGCCATCTCGATCGCCGTGCCGCAGGTCTGGGGCAACGGCTACAGTGTGGTGGGCGATATCCTGCAGGGGCGGCTGCTGGGGCTGTGGCTGCTCGGCGTGCTCGGCGCCAAGGTGATGGCCACCGCCGCCACCGTGGGCTCGGGCGCCGTCGGCGGCATCTTCACGCCCTCGCTCTTCGTCGGCTGTGCGCTCGGCGCTCTGGTGGGCGAGGGGCTGCACACGGCGCTGCCACACATCGCATCCGTGCCTGCAGCCTATGCGCTCATCGGCATGGGCGGCTTTCTCGCCGCTACCACGCACGCGCCGCTCACCTCGATCCTCATGATCTTCGAGCTGACCGCGGATTACGACATCGTGCTGCCACTCATGCTCGCCTGTGTCGCGGGACACTACACCTCGAAGGTCTATCGCCGCGGCGAGTCGGTCTATCACGCCTCGCTCGCGCGCGCGGCGGCCGCCGAAGTGCGCGGGGACTGGCAGCTGCGCACCGTGGAGCCCCTGGTCAAGCCCGCCGCAGCCACCGTGAGCCGCGGAACCACCGTTCAGGAGCTGCTCGCGCAGCTGCCGGCCCGTCCCATCGAGCGCGTCTACGTCGTGGATGGCGATCAGCTCATTGCCTGGCTCGATCCGCGTCATCTGCTCGGGCAGGTCGAGAAAGGCGAGGTGAGCGGTAGCGCCAGCATCGAGGCGGTCGCCAATCCGGTGAGCTTCACGCTCTCGCCCGACATGCCGCTCGGCACCGCACTCGATGGCTTTCTGCGCGAGCAGGCGATGGTGCTGCCCGTGACGCTCGGCCCGTGGCGCAACTCGCTCCTCGGGGAGATCTC
>DATJSR010000181.1:0-8551 GCA_035504015.1 Steroidobacteraceae bacterium | reverse complement strand
CACCAGCGCATCGAAACTCTCGGCATCCGCCTGGTCGAGCGGCACGTCGACGTGGAACTTGTCCGCCTTCTCGAAGTGCTTCCAGCCCTGTACCTCACCCTTGGCGGGCGAGACGATCTGGGTGCGTGCGCCCTGCTCCTCCAGTGCCTTCTTCGGCTCGGCGAGCTCGGCGAGCTCGAAGCCCTCGGCGGCCAGGATGGCGACTCTCAGTCCGTTCAGCATGTGCGTCTCCTTCGCTGCAGTTGCGGCATCGACAGCCGCACGAGCAGAAAATGTGCCGATCTTCCCTGCGAGCCTCCGACCCTGCAGAATCGCCACCTTGGCGGTCGAGGATCGAGCTTCCGGACAACACACCGCCTCGCCGTTCGCACCTTTCGGAGTATTCATGTCACGACTTCGCGCCCGAGCACTGAGCTCGTGGGCCGTATGCGCCATGCTGCTGGCACCGGCGGCGCGTGCCGATGGCCTGCTGACACCTTGTGAATGCGACGTGCTGGTCGGCGCCGGGGCCACGTTCAAGTTCTTTGCCTGGTCCCAGGGAGTGGTGATCCCGATCCAGCTGGAGATCGATCAGAGCCGTTGGGAGATAGGGGCCTACCGCCTCGCGACCGCGCAAAGCTTCGAGGAGTCCTACATTCTGCCGACCTCGCACGTGGCCGAGCCCTACTGGGGCTTCACGGCGATGCGGCGCTGGCAGATCCTGCATCGCGGGTGGAGCCGCCTGTACGTAGGCTTCGGCGCCAACTACCGCACCGAGGTGGACTACCTGGTTCGATCGAAGTGGAATTTCGCTTATGTCATCGCGGAACGCTTCGACCTGCCCCACGGGGCACTGCTCGAGCTCGCCTGGCGTCACTGGTCCGACGCCTGGATCCGCGAGCCCGACCGCGGGCAGAATTTCGTCACGCTCAGCGTCGGCTTCTGAGCCCGCTGTCATCCCACGCCGGGGATGGGCCGTTTTGTGCGCAACAGCCCGCGTGGGGGCGGCAGGAGCCGCGGCGAGCAATGCACCAAAGAGCGGCAGCAGCACGCGAGTGGCTGCGCGCGCACAGCGCTGCGGGCCTGTGCGCCGCCCTGCTCGGGGCACTGAGCGGGCTTGGCGGTTGCGCGCCCGCCGGCGCGCCACAGGGCACGACGCAGCAGCGCGAGCCGGTGCTCCCGCTGCAGGATGTGCGCTTCGTCGACCGTGTCACCTATGGCATCGATAGCGCGAGCCTCGAGGCCTACGCGCGTCTCGGACGCAGCGGCTTCCTGCGCCAGCAGCTGACGGCGCGAGCAGGCGCACTCCCCGAGCCGCTGGAGCGCCAGTTGAGCGGCAGCGGCGGCGGCGCTCGCTGGGCGCAGCTCGAGCACGTCGCCGCCGAGAACCGCCGCATCCGCGATCTGCCGGAAGCCGAGCGACAGGAGGCGCGGCACAAGCTCGATGCCGAGGGCAACGAGGCGCTCTTTCAGGCGCAGCGTGCGCATCTGCTGCGGGCGCTGTATTCGCCCAACCAGCTGCAGGAGCAGATGGTCTGGTTCTGGGAGAACCATTTCAGTGTCTTCGCGCCAAAAGGCAATGTGCGCTGGCTCGTCGCCGACTACGAGGATCAGGCCATCCGGCCACATGCGCTCGGCCACTTCCGCGATCTCGTGATGGCGACCCTCACGCACCCTGCGATGCTGCAGTATCTCGACAACGCGCAGAACGCCGTGGGCCATCTGAACGAGAACTACGCCCGCGAGCTCATGGAGCTGCACACCCTCGGCGTGGACGGCGGCTACACGCAGCAGGACGTGCAGGAGCTCGCGCGCATTCTCACCGGCGTCGGCATTCGCTATGACGATCAGCGTCCGCGCCTGCGGCGCGAGTGGCAGAGGCTGTACGTGCGCCACGATGGCTTCGAGTTCAATCCTGCGCGGCACGATTTCGCGAGCAAGACCCTGCTCGGCCGGCACATTGCCGGCGGCGGCTTCACCGAGGTGCAGCAGGCGGTGGATCTGCTGGTGCGTCAACCCGCCTGCGCGCGCCACGTGTCGCGGCAGATCGCCCGCTATTTCCTCGGCACCGAGCCCCCGCCGGCCCTGCTCGCCGAGCTCACGCGTGTCTTCCTGCGCAGTGACGGGGACACTCGCGCGGTGCTCGCGGCACTGTTTGCCTCCCCGGAGCTCGCGGCCTCGCTCGGCAGCGAGCTCAAGGATCCCAATCATTTCGTGATCTCGGCGCTGCGTCTCGCCTACGACGGCCAGCTGCTCGCCGATGCGCATCCGATCGTGCAATGGCTGAACACGCTCGGGGAGCTGCCCTTCGCCCATCAAACGCCCGATGGCTACGCGCTCGGCGCAAGTGGCTGGTCGAGCTCCGGACAGCTGGCACGACGCTTCGAGGTCGCGCGACGCATCGCAGCCGGGGGTGCGCTGGCGCCCTCTGCGGCGGCGGGCCCGGCCCGCCCGCCCGCGCTCGAAACGGGGCTCTACACGGCCGCCCTGCAGCCGCGGCTGAGCGCCGGCACACAGGCGGTGCTCGCTCAGGCGCGCAACCCCCGCGAGTGGAATCTGCTGTTGCTCGCCTCACCGGAATTCAACTACCGCTGAAGAGGCCGCACCGCGGCCAGGACGAGGAGAACACGCTCATGAACCGTCGCCGTCTTCTCGCACAGCTCGCAGGCAGCTTTCCGCTGCTGCTCGCCGGCCGACTGTACGCGGCACCGACGAGCGGCCCGCGGCTGCTGCTCGTGTTCCTGCGCGGTGGCTACGACTGCGCGAACCTGCTCATTCCGTACGCGAGCGCGGACTACTACGAGCTGCGACCGCGCATCGCCATCGCCCGCCCCGGCGCCAGCGAGGGAGCGCTCGCGCTCGATGCAGACTGGGCGCTCGCCCCCGCCGTGCGTGACACCCTCGGTGTGCTGTATCGAGAACGACAGGCCGCGCTCGTGCCCTTCGCGGGCACGGACGATCTTTCGCGCAGCCACTTCGAGACGCAAGACAGCATCGAGCTCGGGCAACCGGCGGGCAGGACGCGCGACTTCAGCTCGGGCTTTCTCGCGCGGCTGTGCGCTGTGCTCACGGGCGCCACGCCGATCGCTTTCACCGATTCTCTGCCGCTGGTGCTGCGCGGGCGCGCCAACGTGCCCAACATCTCGCTGCGCGGAGTCGGCAAGCCGCCCTTCGACGCGCACGAATCCGCGCTGCTGCTCGAGCTGTACGCCGGGCAGCCGCTGCAGGAGGCGATCGCCGATGGGCTCGAGCTGCAACAGCAGGTGGCGCGGACGATGGCCACGGAGATGCGGGCGGCGAGCCGCGGCGCCATCAACGCGCGCGGCTTCGAGCTCGAGGCCGAGCGCATGGCGCGGCTCATGCGCAGCGACTACCGCGTGGGCTTCATCGATGTGGGCGGCTGGGACACTCACGTCGGCGAGGGCGCCGAGCGGGGCGCGCTCGCCTCGCGCCTGGAGGAGCTCGGCCGCGGCCTGCAGAGCTTTGCGCGCGCGCTCGACAGCGACTGGAGCGAGACCGTCGTGGTCGTCGTGTCCGAGTTCGGGCGCACGTTCCGCGAGAACGGCGACGCCGGCACCGACCACGGTCACGGCTCGGTGTACTGGGTGCTCGGAGGCCGGGTGCAGGGTGGCCGCATGGCGGGCGAGCAGGTGCGCGTGGCGCGCGCCACGCTCTTTCAAGATCGGGACTATCCGGTCCTCAACGACTATCGCGCCGTGCTCGGCGGCTTATTCGGCCGCCTCTGGAACCTCAGTCCTGCGCAGCTCGAGCACGTCTTTCCGGGGGCCGCGCCGCGCGATCTGCGCCTGGTGTGACGCACATCGCGCGGGCGCTCGTGCGAGCACGATCCCTTATGTGAAATGGGCGGCGGCGCGTGCCACTCTCCCAAGGTGTGCGGCGCTACGGCGCCGGAGAAGCGGCGGGCGGCTAAGCTCACGGGAGCATGTCCGGAAGCTGCACGCGGAACCCAAATTCGTGAGCCGAACCACCGCTACCGGCCGCCCGACGGCCGCCGTCGCCGCCCAGTCTCTGGCCGAGACGTCCCTCGACAGCGTGGCGCTCGTTGCCCGGCAGCCGATCTACGGCGCCGCAATGACCGTCATGGGGTACGAGCTGCTCTACGAAGCCGCCGACGTGCCGCGCCAGAGTGCCGACCCGGTGGCGGCGAGCCTGAAGGTGATCACCGATGCGGTGATCGAGATCGGCCTCGACCGTCTCGCAGGCGGGTTGCCGGTGTACGTGCATTATCCGCGCGAGCTGCTGGTCGCAAGCGCCCCGCTGTCGCTGCATGCCGAGCGGGTGGTGATCCAGGTGATCGAGGATCGACCCGGAGACCCGCAGCTGCTCGAGGGGCTGCGTGCCCTGCGGCTGCGCGGCCATCGCATCGCGCTCGATCACTATTCTCCGCACTTGAGCCAGCCCCGGCTGCTCGACGTGGTCGACATCGTGAAGGTCGACGTGTCGCAGCACTCCCCGAGCGATCTCGCGCGCCTCGCGCCCGAGCTCATCCGGCGCGGCCTGCGGCTGATCGCCAAGGAAGTCGAGACACTCGAGCAGTTCGAGCACTGCCTGCAGGCGGGCTATGACGGCTTCCAGGGCGAGTTCCTGCAGAGGCCGCAGACTTTTCGCGCGCAGCGCGTACCCTCGAGCCGTCTCGCGACGGCCCGTCTGATCGCCGCTCTGCAGAATCTCGACTACTCGGTCGATGAGGTCGAGCGCTTGGTGTCCCAGGACGTGTCGATCGCCTATCGCGTGCTCCGCTGCATCAACTCGAGCTACTACAACCTGCCGCGCAAGGTTGAATCGATCCGTCAGGCGATCGTGATGCTCGGGATGGACAACCTGCGACAGCTCTGCACGCTGGTGGTGCTGCAGGCGCTCGACAGCCGCCCGGCGAGTCTGTTCGTGACCGCCATGGCGCGCGCGCGACTGTGCGAGCAGCTCGCGCGGCTCGCGGGCGTCAAGGATACGGGCCCCTACTTCATCACCGGCCTGTTCTCGCTGCTCGATGTGCTCACCGGGATCCCGATGCCCGAGCTGCTCGATGAGCTGCCGCTGGCCGAGAACATCGAGCGTGCGCTGATCGGGCTCGAAGGCGATCTCGGCGCCGCGCTCAAGTGTGCGCGCGCCTACGAGCGCGCCTCCTGGGGACGCGTCGCCTATCGAGGCCTCGCAGCCGAGATGATCCGTGCGGCCTACGTGGATGCGGTGTTCTGGGCCGAGGAAGCGCAGGCGCTCACGAGCCGCTGAGCGTGCCGGCCCGTGCGGGGCCCGCGCTCGTGCATGCGCCGCCGAATACAAGCGGAGGCGGATTCAACTCGAGCTGCGCCGCCGTGCGCGAAATGCGTCTGCAGTCCTGCCGATCAGTCTGAACCCCCTCGCAGTCAGCTTCACTCGCGACACCCGGCGATCCTCGCTCGGCGTGACGACCTCGACCAGTCCGGAACGGGCAAGCGCCGCGCACAGGCGGCTGGTCCTCGACTGACCGAGGCCAAGGCCTTCGCGCAACTCGCGCATGCCCGCCGCGCCGTGGGAACGAGTCCCGAGAAACAGCAGAATCGGCTCGGCGTATCCCGGAAGATGGCTTCCGTCGCCCGCTCTGAACGCAAGCAGTGCTCGCAGCAGGCGGTCCAGCTCGGCGGCAGCTTCATAGGCTGGCCGATACATGTGTGCACCGCAGCGTAGCGAACCCGCGCGCGAAGGGGAAGCCGTCCGGCAAACAGAAGTGCCCCTGTCCGCGCTACGGCCACGCTTGGCGTGCGGAGGACAAGGAGTTTGAGAGCGAGCGGGGCGCGCGATCTTAGAAAGGGTCTATCTGCCCCGTGGTGAAATTCGTGATCTTGCCGCTGCGAGCCTCATCGAGCGTGTCGATCTGGTGGATGAGCTTGGCGACCTCACGATCGACCGGGGCGGCCGCGCGCATGCTCTGCATGTCTTTCTTCGTCGCCACGAAGATCGGCTGGAAGAGCCCGACCAGCACGTGCTTGGGCCGCACCGCAAAGGCGAGCATCACCATGTACTTGTTGAGGGCCGCCTTGCTGGCGCTGTAGTTCATCGCGGTGGCGCCCGGCAAGCCGCGGGTGAAGGAGCCCGCCAGAGAGGTGATGGTGGCGATCTTGCGCTGATGCGAATGCTCGATGTTGGCCGAGAAGGCCTCGACCATGCGCATCGGGCCGAGGGCGTTCACGTCGAAGTCGTGCCGTGCGGCGTCGTAGTCGATCTGATCGTAGGGGACCCTCGCCGCCTTCATGTCCGCGGCGAACGTGTCCTCGACGGCCGCCGCATTGTTGATGAGCACGTCGATCGGCTGGTCGCGGTACTTGGCCGCAACCGCGCGGATCATGGCCGAATCCGTCACATCGATGCGCTCGATGACGAGCTGGGGGTGCCTGGCCGCGATGCGCTGCAGCTCGGCGAGCCCCGAATCGCCCGGCGGACGGCGACTGGTGGCGATCACGTTCCAGCCCCGCTCGGCATACTGGCGCGCGAGCTCGAGTCCCAGGCCGCGATTGGCACCGGTGATGAGCACCGTGGGTGCATCGGGCTGCAGTTGCGCGAGCGCGCACATGGGCAGCAGCAGCAGGGCGAGGCACAGCAGCGGTCGCGACATCAGACGATCCTCGAGCTCGAGCACACCACGCACGATAGCACCTAAGGTGCGAGCAGCGCGTCGATGTCGGCGCGCTCGGCCTGCAGCGCCAGCGCATGCGGAATGTGCGGGCGCTGTGGCGCCCCGTTGACGAGCGCCGCGAAGGCAAGCCAGCTGCCGTCGGCGCGGCGCAGATAACCCGCCACACCACAGGCCGAGCTCGGCTCCTGCAGGGTGCCGGTCTTCAAGGCGACCCGATCGAGCCAGGCATCGCTGCCGGTGCGCAGAAAATCGAAGGGCGCATCGCGCGGCACGACCAGCGCGCCGTAGAAGCCGGGGAAACGACGCGCATCGTGATACTCGTGGGCGAGGAGCCCGACGAGATCGCGGGCCGAGAGGCGGTTCTCGGGCGTCAGTCCGCTGCCGCTCAGCAGAATGCGCGGCTCGGTCGGCTCGCGCGAGCCGCTGCCGAGCACGCGCGACAGAAATTGTGAGAGCACGCCGGTGGCGCTCGCGAGGCTCGCCGGCGCGCTGCCAGCCACATCGGCCGCGAGATCGAGCGTCAGCACGTCGGCGATGTAGTTGTTCGAGAAGCGCAGCATTCTGCCGAGCTGCTCGTGCAGCGTGAGCCCCTCGGTGTCGGCGAGCACCGCAAGGCCCGTGGCCGGTGCCGGCGCCACCACCAGCGCTCCCCCCACGCGCACCCCGAGCTGGCGCAATGCCTCGCGCAGCAGCTCGCCGACTCCCCGGGCGGGATCGGACATGGCACGGTAGACGCGCTGCGATTCACCCGGCGCCACCGTACCCGAGAGCAGCAGCTGATCCTCGCCGTCGGCGCCCGTGACACGCTCGATGGTGTAGCTGGCGCGGGCTCCGGCCGGCGCGGTGCGGATCGTGCCGTGCAGGGACAGAGGCAGCGGCACGCCGCACCCGTGCACGTCGGCCGGTGCACCGGGCTCGGTCGGGTCCACGCTGATGCACCAGGTGCCGAAGTCCACCCCGATCGCGGCGAGCGGCGCACCGTAGGCATTGACGGCGCGCTGCAGTGCCTTGCAGCGATCGGGCGTCTCGCAGGCGATGCGCCCGAAGGGCGCGGGACTCACCAGCAGTCGGCCGCTCACGGTAGTGATACCGCGGGCGCGCAGCTCCCCCGCCAGCGCCCAGACGGCATGGTCATCGAGCGACGGATCGCCCGCCCCTTGCAGCACCAGGTCGCCATCGAGCGCGCCGTCGTGCAACGGCGCAGCGCTCAGCAGTCGCGTGTGGAAAGTGCGGTCCACCGGCCAGTGCTCGAGCACCGCGGCAGCGGTCACGAGCTTGGTGAGCGATGCGGGCGTCAGCCGCACGTCGGGGTGACGCGAGGCAATCAGACGGTCGTCGCGCAGGTCGAGCGCCGCGGCGCTCACCAGCGCCCCGGAGCGCTCGAGCCTCGCGAGGGCCGCGAACGACTGCGCCTGCGCCGGGGCGCTCGGTGCGCCGAGCAGGAGGGCGAGGAGCACGAAGAGCGACACGCGCCCAACGGCCGTGGAGGATTCGCGGGCGCTGGGCCACAAGGCCGTGCAACGCTGCCGAGCGGCGCGGGGTGGTTTCATCGGTAGGGCTGATCGGCTGCGCACGGCTGAATGTTAGTTCCTCATGACGCCTCGGCGCGAGCGCTGCACGAACTGCACACGCGGGCGGCAAGCCCTTGCCGCTGGCGGCACAGCCGCGCCGCCCTCGGCAGCGGGCGAGAAAACTTGAGCTGCGGGCGCGCCGCCACGGTATTTTCTGGGACGCGCACCCCATCTGCACGCGCGCTCACTCTCTACCATGACGCTCGGTCGGCCAGCCTGCGGCGCGCGGGAGGCACGACGGAGGTCTCGCAGACATGTCCATCAGCAGCCTGTTCACCGTCGGCAATCTGCTCTCGCAGCTCGGTTCGACACAGCAAAGCCCCACCACCGGGTCGAGCTCCGCCTCGACGGGCAGCGTCTCGAGCCTCAC
>DATJSR010000180.1:0-41334 GCA_035504015.1 Steroidobacteraceae bacterium | reverse complement strand
TGTCGCCTATGTCCAACGTGCTCTCCTTGCCTCCCCGCCCCACGGGTGAGCCCCCGGAAGGGGCCTCGCTCGCCAGCATCGAGGAGCTTCTGGCCGAGCTCGCCGCCGGTCGCATGGTGGTGATCCTCGACGACGAGGATCGCGAGAACGAGGGCGATCTGATCATGGCGGCCGAGCATGTGACGCCGCAGGCGGTCGCCTTCATGATCCGCTACACCAGCGGGATCATCTGCGTGCCGATGGAGGAGGAGCGGCTCGCGCGCCTCGATCTGCCGCAGATGGTGCCGCTCAACACGGAAAGTCATCGAACCGCGTTCACGATCTCGGTCGATTACCGTCACGGCACCAGCACGGGTGTGTCCTCCGCGGACCGCGCCGCCACCATTCGCGCGCTCGCCAGCCGCGATTCCAGCGCCGCGGATTTCGCCCGTCCGGGGCACATCTTTCCGTTGCGCCCGCGCAAGGGCGGGGTGCTCATTCGCGCCGGTCACACGGAGGCCGCGGTCGATCTGTGCACCCTCGCGGGGCTGCAGCCGGTCGGCGTGCTCTGCGAGATCATGAACGACGATGGCACGATGGCGCGGCGCCCCGAGCTCGAAGTGTTCGCGCGGCGCCACCAGCTGAAGATCGGCACCATCGCGGATCTCATCCGCTACCGGCTGCGCAACGAGCGCTCGATCGAGCGCATCGCCGATCAGGTCGCGCACAGCGAGCACGGTGAGTTTCGCCTCCTCGCCTACCGCGATCGGGTGAACGGCCTCGTGCACCTCGCGCTCGCCCGCGGCAGGCTCGACGGGGCCGCCATTCCGCTGGTGCGCGTGCACATCGCGGACACGCTGCGCGACTTGCTCGGCGTGCGCACGGACCCGCGTGCCTGGACGTTGCGCGCGGCGCTCGAGCGCATCGCGCAGGCCGACAGCGGTGTGGTCGTGATCCTGCGCGAGCCGGAATCCTCGGGCGACCTGCTGGATGCGCTGCGGGGCCTGCCGTTGTCGGGCGCCGCGGCGCTGGCGGTGCCCGAGCCCAGCCATGCCCGCCCGGCCGCCGAAGCCGGCCCGATCCTGCGCACCTATGGCATCGGGGCGCAGATCCTCAAGGATCTGGGCGTGCGGCGCATGCGCGTGCTCTCCGCGCCCAAGCAGATGCATGGCATCTCGGCCTTCGGGCTGGAGATCGACGGCTATGTCGCCGAGGCCGCCGGATGAGCGGCAAGGCCTACGAGGGCGAAGCCAGCGCCAGCGGCCGCCGCGTGGCGATCGTGGCGGCGCGTTTCAACGAGTACATCGTCGCCAGCCTGCTGCAGGGTGCGCTCGGGGCGTGGGAGCAGCGCGGCGGCGCTCCCGACGATCTGCTGGTCGCGCGCGTGCCGGGTGCCTTCGAGATACCGGTCGTGGCGCGGCGCCTGGCAGCGAGCCGGCGCTTCGATGCGGTGGTGGCGCTCGGCTGCGTCATCCGCGGCGATACACCGCATTTTGAGTACGTCGCCGGAGAGTGCGTTCGCGGCCTGCAACAGACCAGCCTCGACACGGGCATCCCTGTTTCCTTCGGGGTGCTCACCGTGAACACCGTCGAGCAGGCGCTCGAGCGAGCGGCCGTCAACGGCGCCAACAAGGGTGCCGAGGCGCTGCACGCGGCGCTCGAGATGGCGGCGCTGCTGGCACAGCTACCCGCCTAGCTCGCATGGCCACCCGGGATTCGACTTATCGCCACTCCGGCGCGCGCTCGGTGGCGCGCAAGCTGGCGCTGCAGGCGCTGTACCGATGGCAGCTCAATGCCGGCCCCTGGCAGGATCTGCTTCAGGAGTTTGCGAGCGCCGAGGACTTTCCCAAAGCCGACCGGCAGTACTTCCGCGAGCTCGTCGAGCAGATCTGCGGTTCCCGGGAGATGCTCGACGCCGATCTCGGTGCCTACCTCGACCGCCCACCCGAGCAACTCGATCCCATCGAGCACGCGGTGCTGCTCATCGGCATGCACGAGCTGCGCTCGCGCCCGGAGGTTCCCTACCGGGTGGTCATCAACGAGGGTGTGAGCCTGGCCAAGCGCTTCGGCGCAACGGACGGCCACAAGTTCGTGAACGCTGTGCTCGATCGTGCCGCGCGCGCGCTGCGGCCCCTCGAGCATTGAGGCTGCATGCCGCTCGGGGAGTTCCAGCTCATCGACCGCTTCTTCAAAGGCGGGGGTGCCGCACGCACCGACGTGCGGCTGCCGATCGGCGATGATGCCGCCGTGCTCGAGTGCCCGCCGGGGCGGCAGCTCGTTGCCGCCATCGACACTGTGGTCGAGGGCGTGCACTTCCCGCCAGGCTCGCCACCGGCGTCCATCGGGCACCGGGTGCTCGCCGTCAATCTGAGCGATCTCGCCGCCATGGGCGCGGAGCCCGCCTGGGCGCTCCTCGCGCTCACCTTGCCTCGGGCGGAGGAGCGCTGGCTCGCCGAGTTCAGCCGCGGCTTCAACGCCCTCGCGCGCGAGTTCGGCGTAGCGCTGGTCGGGGGTGACACCACGGCGGGGCCGCTGTGCATCACCGTGCAGATCCTCGGCTTCATCGAGCCGCAGACGGCGCTCACACGCGCCGGTGGCACCCCCGGCGACCAGCTCTTCGTCAGCGGCACGCCGGGAGATGCCGCGGCCGGGCTGCTGCTCGGACAGGGTAAGCTCGCCATCGCCGATGCGACGATCGCGGCGCAACTCTCTGCGCGCTTCTACTTCCCGAGTCCGCGAGTCGCGCTGGGCCGGCGGCTGCGCTCACTCGCGAGCGCCTGCATCGATGTCTCCGACGGGCTGCTCGGTGATGCCGGCAAGCTCGCCGCGGCGAGCGGCTGTGGAGCGGATCTGGAGCTCACCGAGCTGCCGCTCTCCAATGGGCTCGTGCAGGCGCTCGGGGAGGGGCGTGCGCGCGAGCTGGCGCTCACCGGCGGCGACGACTACGAGCTGTGCTTCAGCGTGCCCGCGTCGCGCGTGCCACTGCTCACCGAGCAGCTGCCACCGCAGCAGTGGGGCTACCGCCGTATCGGGGCGCTGCGTCCCGGCAGCGGAGAGCGCGTGCTGCGCGCCGGGACTGTGATGGACTTCTCGCATTCGGGATTCGATCACTTCGCGCACCGGACGTAGCTTCGGGCCGCACCGAGCGGTCGCAGGTGGCCTGCGGGCTGCATCACAGTCACCACCTCGGGCCGGACCGTATTCTGCCGCCGCCACAGCAGTCGGTGCGCCCGCCCAACATGTCACCCAAGGCCCTGACCTCCGTTGCATCGCGCAAGATGCCCGAGAAGATCGGCAAGTACGCGGTCATCAAGGAGGTCGGGCGCGGCAGCACCGGAACGGTCTATCTGTCGCACGATGCGTATTACGGACGCGACGTGGCGATCAAGGTCTACAACATCGATGCCGGCGGGGACGAGGACCGCGCGCGCATCGCCCGCAAGATGTTTCTCTCCGAGGCACACCTCGTCGGCATGCTGCAGCACCCGAACATCCTGCCGATCTACGACGCCGGCGAGGAAGACGGCTTCTGCTACATCGTGACCGAGCACGTGCACGGCGCCCGCACGCTCGCGGCCTACTGCCGCGCCGACAACCTCTTGCGCATCGACGATACCGTCGAGATCGTCTTCAAGTGCGCCAAGGCGCTCAACTATGCGCACGCGCGCGGCGTCATTCACCGCGACGTGAAGCCATCGAACGTCATGCTCACGCAGGACAGCGACGTGCGCGTCATCGACTTCGGCATCGCCATCGTCGCCGATTCGGATATCTCGCGCATCGAGGGCATCGCCGGCAGCCCCTCCTACATGTCGCCCGAGCAGGTGCAGAGCATGGAGCTCACCAACCGCTCGGACCTGTACTCTCTCGGTGCCGTGATGTACGAGCTGCTGACCGGCCATCGGCCCTTCCGCGCCGGCAATCTGCAGAAGCTGCTGCATCAGATCGTTTACGCGACCCCGGCTCCGATCCACACGCTGCGCTCCGAGGTCCCCGAGGAGCTCGAGAACGTGGTGGCGGTGGCGCTGCAGAAGGACCCGAACAAGCGCTACAAGAGCGGACTCGATTTCGCGGCCGAGCTCACCCGAGTGCACCAGAAGCTGCGCGAGCAGAACGCGCGCATCGATCGCCAGGAGCAGTTCGGCGTGCTGCGGCGGCTGAAGTTCTTCCACGAATTCTCGCACGCCGAGATCTGGGAGGTGCTGCGCGCGAGCCAGTGGCAGAACTACGCCCCCGGCGAGGAGATCGTCAAGGAAGGCGAGATGGATGACCGCTTCTACATCATCGTCTCGGGCTCGTGCGCCGTGGAGCGTCACAGCCAGCGCCTCGGCGGACTCGAGACCGGCGACTGCTTCGGCGAGGCGAGCTACGTTCCCGGTGCCAAGCGCACGGCCACGATCCGCGCCGGCACCGCCGTCACGGTGCTCAAGGTCAGCTCGACGCTGCTCGAGCAGGTTTCCGCATCCTGCCAGCTGCGTTTCAATCGGGTCTTCCTGCGCACGCTCATCGGCCGCCTGCAGAGCGGCGAGCAACCAGCGAGTTAGATTGGCCGCAACCGCTCCCGGCGGTTGCGGCGGACATCACTGGGTCGCCCGCCGGCAAGAGGCGCGGCTTCGGCCGGCTGCGCCGATTTTCAGGTTTGCTTGTCGCGCTCGATGAGCGCGTACGCCGAGTGGTTGTGGATCGACTCGAAGTTCTCGGCCTCGACCACGTAGGCGACGATGCGCTCGTCCTTGTTGAGCTGCACGGCGATGTCGCGCACCAGATCCTCGACGAACTTGGGATTGTCGTAGGCGCGCTCGGTCACGAACTTCTCGTCGGCGCGCTTCAAGATGCCATACACCTCGCACGAGGCTTGTGTTTCGGCGAGCTCGATCAACTCCTCGATCCACACGTGGCTCTTCACCCGCACGGCGAGCGTCACGTGCGAGCGCTGGTTGTGCGCGCCGTAGGCGGAGATCTCCTTGGAGCACGGGCACAGGCTGGTCACGGGGACCACCACGCGGATCCACATCTCGTTGCGCCCGCCGCGACGCTCCCCGACCAGCGTGGCGCGGTAGTCCATGAGACTCTCGACGCCCGAGACCGGAGCGCGCTTCATGACGAAGAAGGGGAAGCTCATCTCGATGTGGCCGGCGTCGGCCTCGAGCCGCTCGGTCATCTCCTCCAACATGGCGCGGAAGGATTCCACCGAGATCTCGCGCTCGTGCTCGTGCAGGATCTCCACGAAGCGCGACATGTGCGTGCCCTTGAAGTCGTGCGGCAGGTTTACGTACATGTTGAAGCTGGCGATGGTGTGCTGCTCGCCGGCCGTGCGGTCCTTGACCCGCACCGGATGGCGCACGTCCTTGATGCCGACACGGTTGATCGGGATGCGCCGGCTGTCGGCGCGTCCCTGCACGTCCTCGATGCGCCGTGGCGCCTGCCGGGGCGACGCACCCGAGGGCGCCGCGTCCGAGCCGCGCGTGGGCGGCTCGAGCGCGGCACGGCCCGCCGGATCCAGTCCTCCCGAGCGGATGGTGCGGCTCATCCGGAGCGCTCACTGGCGGCGCGCAGCCGCTCGCCGCCGCCGCGCAGGGCCCACCAGCGCTCGACGGCGCCCATGAGGCTCGCGAGGTCGAGGCCGGCAGCCGCGAGGCAATCCTCGCGCGAGCCATGCTCGATGAAGCGGTCGGGGATCCCGAGGTGCAGCAAGGGCACGAGCAAGCCTTCCGCGGCGAGCAACTCGCCGATGGCGGAGCCCGCGCCTCCTGCGACCACGTTTTCCTCCAACGTGACGATGGCCCGGTGCTCGGCCGCGATCGTCAGTACCAGATCCTCGTCCAGAGGTTTGATGAAACGCATATTGACCAGAGTCGCATCGAGGCGCTCTGCGATGCGCGCGGCCGGCTCGACCAGTGCGCCGAAGGCGAGCAGGGCGAGGCCACTCTCGCCGCGGCGACGCAGCTCCGCGCGGCCGACGGGCAGCGCGCTCATCTGCGGCAGCACGGGGACCCCGGGGCCGGTACCGCGCGGATAACGCACGGCCGAGGGACCGGGCAGGGTGGTCGCGGTGTAGAGCATCTGGCGGCACTCGTTCTCGTCGGCCGGCGCCATCAGCACCAGATTGGGGATGCAGCGCATGAACGACACATCGAAGCTGCCCTGGTGTGTCGCCCCATCGCTGCCCACGAGCCCTGCGCGATCGATGGCGAAGACCACCGGGAGGTTCTGCAGGGCGATGTCGTGCACCAGCTGATCGTACCCGCGCTGCAGGAACGTCGAATAGATCGCCACGACCGGCTTGAGGCCGGCAACCGCGAGGCCCGCGGCGAAGGTGAGCGCGTGCTGCTCGGCGATCGCCACATCGAAGTAGCGCTCCGGGAAGCGCTTCGAGAACTCGACGAGGCCCGAGCCCTCGCGCATGGCGGGCGTGATGCCGACGATCAGCGGATCCCGCGCGGCCATATCGCAGAGCCACTGGCCGAAGACCTGCGAATAGGAGGGCCCGGAGCTCTTCTCCTTGAAGATCGTCCCCGAGAGCGGGTCGAAGGGTCCGGGGCCGTGCCACTTGATGGGATCGGCCTCGGCCGGGGCATAGCCCTTGCCCTTTCGGGTGACCACGTGCAGCAGCTGCGGGCCCTTGAGGTTGCGCACGTTGCGCAGGGTACTCACGAGCGCGCGCAGGTCGTGGCCGTCGATCGGTCCGATGTAGTTGAAACCCATCTCCTCGAACATGGTCCCCGGCAGCACCATGCCCTTGACGTGCTCCTCGGAGCGCCGGGCCAGCTCCCAGACGGTCGGCATCGGCCGCAACACCTTCTTGCTGCCCTCGCGCAGGTGCGCGTAGAGCCGTCCCGAGAGCAGGCGCGCGAAGTAGTTGGACAGTGCCCCGACGTTCTCCGAGATCGACATGTCGTTGTCGTTGAGCACGACCAGCAGGTCCACGTCGAGGGAGCCCGCGTGGTTCAAGGCCTCGAAGGCCATGCCGGCGCTCATCGCGCCATCGCCGATCACCGCCACGGTGCGCCGCGGTTCGCCGCGCCGCGCCGCCGCCACCGCCATGCCGAGCGCGGCGCTCACGGAGGTGCTGGAGTGCCCCACCCCGAAGGTGTCGTACTCGCTCTCCGAGCGGGCGGGAAAGGGCGCGAGTCCGTCACGCTGCTTGATGGTGTGCAAGCGCTCGCGCCGGCCCGTGAGCACCTTGTGCGGGTAGGCCTGATGACCCACGTCCCACACCAGCTGGTCCTCGGGCGTCTGAAAGACGTAATGCAGCGCGATGGTGAGCTCGACCGTGCCGAGCCCCGCAGCGAAATGCCCACCCCGGGTGCTGACGCTTTGGATCAGGAACTCGCGCAGCTCCTTGGCAAGCTGTGGCAGCTTCTCGGGCGGCAGCTGCCGCAAGTCGGCGGGCGAGTGAATGTCACTCAACAATTGCGGGGTACCTCGGGGAGCGCTGGAGTCGGGTGTGGCCATGCTGGGCAGTTTGGCGTGAGGGATGCGCGGCGCACAACTGCCACGCTGGAAGGGGGGTGCCGCGGGGCACGGGCTGGTCGCTGACGCATCGCGATTCCGGAGCGGGCTGCGGCCCGCTCACCGGTGGGTACCTCAGCGCTCGGGCGTCGCCACGGCGCTTTGAGCCGCAGCATTCTCTACCGCAAGGCCCGTGGACTCTTCCTCCGGCGCGCTGAAGGGCTCGGTCTCGGTCTGCGCTCCTCGGCGCAGCAGTATCTCCACGCGCTGCTGGGCGCCGCGCAGCGCACCCTGGCAGTGTCGAGTGAGCTCCACGCCCCGCTCGAAATGTCGCAGCGCTTCATCGAGCGGCAAATCGCCCCGCTCGAGCCGCACAACGAGCTTCTCGAGCTCATCGAGCGCCTGCTCGAACTCCGGGGGGGACGTAGCATCTCGTGTCACCGACGATTCTCCGCACCGATCGCTGGCGCCACGTTATACAAGGCGCGGTCGGAGGGTCAACGTGGGTTGACGCTGGCCCGGAGCCGGCATAGAGTCCCGTGTCCTTAGACCGGGTCTAATTCAGTGCAAGAAGGAGGACGAGCCGTGAATCTCAAGGGCAGCAAGACCGAGAAGAACCTGAAGGAAGCGTTCGCGGGCGAGTCGCAGGCCAATCGCCGCTACCTGTACTTCGCCTCCAAGGCGGATGTGGAAGGCTACAACGACGTCTCGGCCGTATTCCGCTCGACCGCAGAAGGCGAGACGGGCCACGCTCATGGGCACCTCGAGTACCTCGAGCAGGTCGGCGATCCGGCCACCGGACTGCCGATCGGCGACACCAAACTCAACCTCAAGGCCGCCATCGCCGGTGAGACGCACGAGTACACCGACATGTATCCGGGCATGGCGAAGGCTGCCCGCGACGAGGGTTTCGGTGAGATTGCCGACTGGTTCGAGACGCTCGCCAAGGCCGAGCGCTCGCACGCCAATCGCTTTCAGAAGGCCCTCGACGGGCTGTAAGCGCGCGCCGCCGCCTTCATGGGTAGTCGCGGGGCGCCAGGCGCCCCGCGCTACCACTCCGTGACCTCCGTGGGTCACGCGGGCAGGGCTCGCGCGGCTCACAGGCGTCGCCGGCTCTCTATGCTTCTGCTCACGAGGGTTGCATGAGCTCATCGCCGACCGGTGGCCGCGAGGGCAGCCTCGAGGCGCCCACCCGTCATCCGCTCGATTGGCGCAGCGACAGCTTCTACGACGAGACGGCGCTCGGCCGCGAGCTCGAGCGCGTCTTCGACATCTGCCACGGCTGCCGCCGTTGCTTCAGTCTGTGCCAGGCGTTTCCCACGCTCTTCGATGCGATCGATGCCACCGACACGGGCGAGCTCGCCGCCGTGGACAAGAAGGCCTATTGGCAGGTAGTCGATCACTGCTACCTGTGCGACATGTGCTTCATGACCAAGTGTCCGTACGTGCCGCCGCATCCCTGGAACGTCGACTTCCCGCACCTGATGTTGCGTGCCAAGGCGGCCCGCGCGCGCCGCCAGGGACTGCCGCTGCGCGACCGGGTGCTCGCCTCGACCGATGCCGTGGGACGCCTCGCGGGCATCCCGGTGGTGGTCGAGGTGGTGAACGCGGTGAACGCTTCCAGGCTCGGGCGCGCCCTGCTCGCCAAGACACTCGGTGTAGACGCCGGCGCGCCTTTGCCCACCTATTTTGCGCGCACGGCGCGCAAGCGCCTGGCGCGGCGTCGGCCCGCAGCCACCACCGTCACGGCCACCCCGGAGACGCGCGGCAAGGTCGCGCTGTTCACCACCTGCTACGGCAATCGCAACGAGCCGCAGCTCGTCGAGGATCTCGCCGCCGTCTTCGAGCACAACGGCATACCCGTGCGGCTCACGCCGCGGGAGCGCTGCTGCGGCATGCCGCGACTCGAGCTCGGCGATCTCGAGGGGGTCGATGCACTCAAGGCGCAGAACATCCCCGTGCTGCGCACGCTCGTCGCCGAAGGCTACGACATCATCGCGCCGGTGCCCTCGTGCGTGCTGATGTTCAAGCAGGAGCTGCCGCTCATGTATCCCGATGATGCGGACGTGCAGGCGGTGCGCGCGCGCATCTTCGATCCGTTCGAGTACCTGATGCTGCGCCACCGGGCCGGCCTGCTGCGCACCGATTTCCGCCAGCCCCTCGGCAAGGTGAGCTACCACGTGCCGTGCCACCTGCGCGTGCAGAACATCGGCCTGAAGACGCGCGACGTGCTGCGCCTGGTGCCCGGTACCAGCGTCGATGTGATCGAGCGCTGCTCCGGGCACGACGGCACCTATGGCGTCAAGCGCGCATTTCGCGCCGCCTCGGAGAAGATCGGCAGGCCGGTGGCCCAGCGCATCGAGAAGGCCGCTCCGGATCACTACAGCAGCGATTGCCCGATGGCGGGAGAGCAGCTGGCGAGCCTGATCGATGCACGCGGCGGCGGCGGCGAGGCGGCGCCGCGCGAGCGATCCTTGCCGCGTGAGCCCGAGCATCCGCTGCGGCTGTTGCGGCACGCCTACGGCATTTGAAGTCGAGGAGCTGCCCGTTGCAAAAGCTCGCCCCCGGAGACTTATATTCCCTCGAGCAATACGCACGTCAGCGCGCCGAGTTTCGCGCCCGCGTGCTCGCGCACAAGCGCCTGCGCCAGCTCGCCGTCGGCCCGCACAGCACCTGGTGCTTCGAGGATCGGCTCACCGTGCAATACCAGGTGCAGGAGATGCTGCGCGCCGAGCGCATCTTCGAGCCGGAAGCGATCACCGAGGAGCTCGAGTCCTACAATCCTCTGATCCCCGATGGGAGCAACTGGAAGGTAACGTTGCTCATCGAGTTCACCGATCCGGAGGAGCGACGCGTGGCACTGCAGAGCCTCAAAGGCATCGAGGATCGCTGCTGGGTCCAGGTCGCCGGCCACGGGCGCGTGCTCGCGATCGCCGATGAGGATCTCGAACGCGAGAACGAGGAGAAGACCTCCGCGGTTCACTTCCTGCGCTTCGAGCTCGAGCCGCAGATGGTGCGCGACCTGCGCGCCGGCGGCGGCCTTGCTCTCGGCACCGATCATCCCCACTACCAGTACCGGATCGAGGCCGTCGCGGAGCCGGTACGCCGCGCGCTCATCGCCGATCTCGGCTGAGCCAAGTCCCTCTATGGTCTGAGATTTTGCGCCTGCGGGGAGTCCCCGCCGGCGGCGGTGCGTTCTGTTAAGATCCGCGCGCACGGAGCGCCTGCGGCTTATTTGTTTGGGGGTTTGCCTGAGCGAGTCCTATACCGCGCGAGACATCGAAGTCCTGAGCGGCCTCGAGCCGGTGCGCCGCCGCCCCGGCATGTACACCCACACCTCGCGACCCAACCACCTGGCGCACGAGGTGATCGACAACAGCGTCGACGAGGCCATCGAGGGACACTGCAAGGAGCTGACGGTCACGCTCTACAAGGACGGCTCGCTCGAGGTGGCCGACGACGGTCGCGGCATGCCCGTCGACATTCATCCCCAGGAGAAAGTGAGCGGGGTCGAGCTCATCCTGACGCGGCTGCATGCCGGCGGAAAATTCTCCGACAAGAACTACAAGTTCTCCGGCGGCCTGCATGGCGTCGGTGTGTCGGTGGTGAACGCGCTCTCGAAGCACCTGGAATGCTGGATCAAGCGCGGCGGCAAGGAATACAACATCAGCTTTCGCGACGGCAAGGTCGCCTCCAAGCTCGAGGTGATCGGCACGGTCGGCCAGCGCAACACCGGGACCACGGTACGCTTCTGGCCGGATCCGAAATTCTTCGATTCCGACAAATTCTCGGTGCCGGCGCTCAAGCACACCCTGAAGGCCAAGGCGGTGCTGTGCCCGGGGCTGCGCGTGCGCTTTCACCAGGAATCGAACGGCGAGAAGGACGAGTGGTTCTACACCGGTGACCTCGGCGCGTATCTGCTCGAGGAGCTCGGCAGCGCCGAGCGCCTGCCGAGCGAGCCGATCACCGGGCGGCGGCAGGAAGAGAACGACGTGGTCGACTACGCGCTCGCCTGGGCTCCCGATGCGGAGTCCGTGATCGCCGAGAGCTACGTGAACCTCATTCCCACCACCGAGGGTGGAACTCACGTGAACGGCCTGCGCGCAGGCGTTGCGCAGGCGTTGCGCGAGTTCTGCGAGTTCCGCAATCTCGTCCCGCGCGGCATCAAGCTCACCCCCGAGGACGTCTGGCTCAAGGCCAACTTCGTCCTCTCGGTCAAGATCCACGAGCCGCAGTTCGCCGGGCAGATGAAGGAGCGGCTCGCCTCGCGCGATGCCGCCCCGCTCACCGAGTCTTTCGCGCGCGATTCGCTGTCGCTGTGGCTGCACCGCCACCCGGACGCCGGGGAGCGCATCGCACAGTTCGCCATCGCCAACGCCCAGGAGCGCCTGAAGGCCGCGCAGCGCGTGGTGCGCAAGCGTGTGGCGGCAGGTCCCGCGCTGCCGGGCAAGCTCGCCGACTGCGCATCGCAGGACCCGGCACGCTCGGAGCTGTTCCTGGTCGAGGGCGACTCGGCCGGCGGCTCCGCCAAGCAGGCGCGCGAGAAGGACTTCCAGGCGATCATGCCGCTGCGGGGCAAGATCCTGAATACCTGGGAGCTCGAGCCCGGGGAGATTGCCGCCTCGCAGGAGGTGCACGACATCAGCATCGCGCTCGGGGTCGAGCCCGGCTCGCCCGATCTCTCGCAGCTGCGCTATCACAAAGTGTGCATCCTCGCCGATGCAGACTCCGACGGGCAGCACATCGCCACGCTGCTGTGCGCGCTGTTCCTGCGGCACTTTCGGCCGCTGGTGGTGAATGGGCACGTGTACGTCGCCATGCCGCCGCTGTACCGGATCGATGCCGGCAAGCAGGTCCACTACGCGCTCGATGACGCCGAGCGCGACCAGCTGCTGAAGAGAATCGAGAAGGAGAGCCCGCGCACGCGCCCCACGGTGACCCGCTTCAAGGGTCTCGGCGAGATGAACCCGACGCAGCTGCGCGAGACGACGATCGATCCGCGCACGCGCCGCCTGGTGCAGCTCACGATCGACGGCCGCGACAATGCCGATCAGCTCATGGACATGCTGCTCGCCAAGAAGCGCGCCTCCGACCGGCGCGAATGGCTCGAGAGCAAGGGCAACCTCGCGGACGTGGTGATCTAGTGTGAGGCGCGGCTCGGGCTCCTGCCACTTGAGGGGAAGCGCGGCCGGGCCCCGGTCGCGAGCCGCGCGGCGGCCCGGCACGAAAATGCAATCCAGCCCGCCCGGCCCGTGCTACAGGATCTAGCCAATGGATAACCAGGAATTGAACTTCGAGGGCATCGAGCGCCAGCCGCTGCGCGATTTCACCGAGAAGGCGTATCTCGACTACTCGATGTACGTGATCCTCGATCGGGCGCTGCCCGCGCTCGGGGACGGGCTGAAGCCGGTGCAGCGGCGCATCATCTACGCGATGAGCGAGCTCGGGCTCGCGGCCGCCAACAAGCACAAGAAGTCGGCGCGCACCGTGGGCGACGTCATCGGCAAGTTCCATCCACACGGGGACAGCGCCTGTTACGAGGCCATGGTGCTCATGGCGCAGCCCTTCGCGTATCGCTATCCGATCGTCGATGGGCAGGGCAACTGGGGATCGCAGGATGATCCGAAGTCCTTCGCCGCCATGCGCTACACGGAGGCGAAGCTCACGCGCTATGCGGAGATCCTGCTCTCCGAGCTTGCCCACGGCACGACCGACTGGCAGCCCAATTTCGACGGCACGCTCGAGGAGCCGATCATCCTGCCCGCCCGTCTGCCCAATCTGCTGCTCAACGGCACGCAGGGCATTGCGGTCGGCATGGCTACCGACATACCCCCGCACAATCTGCGCGAGGTGGCCGCTGCCTGCATTCATCTGCTCGAGGACCCCGAGGCGAGCACGGCGGCGCTGATGAAGCACGTGAAGGGGCCGGATTTGCCGACGGGCGCGGAGATCGTCTCCCCGCGCGCCGATCTCAAGGCCATCTACGACAGCGGCAACGGCAGCTTCAAGGCACGCGCCACCTATGAGATCGAGGATGGCAACGTCGTGATCACCGCGTTCCCGTTCCAGGTCTCCGGCAGCCGCGTGCAGGAGCAGGTCGCCGAGCAGATCCGCGCCAAGAAGCTGCCGATGATCGAGGACGTGCGCGACGAGAGCGATCATGAGCATCCGACACGCCTGGTGCTCGTGCCGCGCTCGAGCCGGGTCGACCTGGTGGAGGTGATGAACCATCTGTTCGCCACCACCGATCTCGAGCGCAACTATCGGGTGAACCTCAACATCATCGGGCTCGACGGGCGCCCCCGCGTGATGGGGCTCAGGGCGATCCTCGGCGAGTGGCTGGAGTTTCGCATCGCCACCGTCACGCGGCGGCTGCAGCATCGCCTGGACCGCGTGGCCAAGCGGCTGCACATCCTTGCCGGCCTGATGATCGCCTACCTGAACCTCGATGAGGTGATCCGCATCATCCGCCGCGAGGACGAGCCCAAGCCGGCGCTGATGCAGCGTTTCAAGCTCTCCGAAGAGCAGGCGGAGGAGATCCTCAACACGCGGTTGCGCCACCTCGCGAAGCTCGAGGAGATGAAGATCCGCGAGGAGCAGCGCGAGCTCAAGGCCGAGGCCGAGGAGCTCGAGGCACTGCTGAAGAGCAAGGCGCGGCTGAGGAAACTCGTGGCGAAGGAGCTCGCTGAGGATGCCGAGCGCTATGGAGATGCGCGGCGCACGAAGATCGTCGAGCGCGAGGCGGCACAGGCGATCGATGAGACCTCGCTGATCGCCAACGAGCCCGTGACGGTGGTGCTGTCGACGGGCGGCTGGGTGCGCGCAGCGAAGGGTCACGACATCGACCCGCTCAGCCTCTCCTACAAGACCGGGGATGCGTTTCAGTCGGCTGCACGGGGCCGCTCGCTGCAGGCCGCGGTGTTCATCGACAGCACCGGCCGCACCTACAGCCTGCCGGCGCACAGCCTGCCCTCGGCGCGTGGCCAGGGTGAGCCGCTCTCGGGGCGTTTGAATCCACCCGATGGGGCACGCTTCGCCGGTGTCATGCTCGGTGAGCCGCAGGACCTGTGGCTGCTCGCAAGCGATGCGGGATATGGCTTCACCGTGCGTCTGCAGGAGCTGATCACCGATCGGCGGGCGGGCAAGACCGTGCTCACCGTGCCCGAGGGCGCGCTGGTGCTGCCGCCGGCCTTCGTCGGTTCGGCCGACGCGCTGGTGGCGGTGGCGAGCAGCGAGGGCAAGCTCCTCACCTTCCCTCTGACGCAGGTGCCGGAGATGCCGCGCGGCAAGGGCAATAAGCTCTACGACATACCGTCCAAGCGTGCCAAGGCGCGCACCGAGCTCGTGGCGGGCATCGCCGTGGTGGCCCCTGGCGGCACGCTGGTTCTGTGTGCCGCTGGGCAGCGCAAGGAGATGAGCTGGCGGGACCTCGCGGACTATCGCGGCGAGCGCGGTCAGCGCGGTGCCGTGCTGCCGCGGGGGTGGCGCAAGCTCGATCGGCTCGAGGCGCTCGCGCCTGCCTCGGGCCCCTGAATGGCGCTCGTGCGCGGAGCCAGTACCCCGACGGGTCGTGCGACCTGGCGGGCGTGTGTCCGCGGTGCGGGCTTGTCACGATGGCTTCATGTCGGAGAGACTGCCGCGGCGGTGTGGCGCCAACGGCCACGCTCGAGCAGACTTTCCGGGTAACCTCGGGGGCTTGCGATGCGTTTAGGAAACCGCAGCCGATGCAGCGAATGTCAGTGAGCGATCATCCTTTGTACCTCTGGCGCGACGTGTAAGTGCGATGGCCCGAGAGCGATTCGAAGCGAGCGCAGGCTTGTCGGACGAGGCGTATCAGGAGCAGATCCTGCCGCACGTATCGCGCACCTTTGCCCTCACCATTCCTCAGCTGCCGTCCGGGCTGCGCCGCGCGGTCACGAACGCCTACCTGCTATGTCGTATCGCCGACACCATCGAGGACGAGCCGGTGCTGACGCCGCAGCAGACGCACGCGTTCCTGCAGCGCTTCGCCGCCGTGGTCTCCGGGCGCGAGCCGGCCGAGCCACTCGCCGGGGAGGTTGAGGCACGGCTCTCCGAACGCACGCTGCCCGCCGAGCGCGACCTGGTGTGCCACATGGCGGCGGTGATCCGCATCACGCACGCGCTCAGCCGGGACCAGCAGGCCGCCATCCAGCGCTGCATCGACCTCATGTGCTACGGCATGCACGACTTTCAGCGCACTGCGAGCCTGCGCGGTCTCGAGCGCTCGAGCGATCTCGACAGCTACTGCTACTACGTGGCGGGCGTGGTGGGGGAGATGCTGACGGAGCTGTTCTGCAGCCACAGCGCCGGGGCGGCGCAGCGCCGCGCGGCGTTGCGCGAGCTTGCGCCTTCCTTCGCACAGGGCCTGCAGATGACCAACATCCTCAAGGACATGTGGGAAGACCGCAGTCGCGGCGCCTGCTGGCTCCCGCGGGAGGTGTTCGCCCGGCACGGCATCGATCTGGAGAAGCTGCAGCCTGAGCCTTACAATGAAAAGTTTGGCACGGCCCTGACGGAGCTCATCGGAGTCGCTCATGCGCATCTGCGCAACGCCATCGCCTTCACGCTGCTCATTCCGCCGGAAGAGCCAGGCATTCGCCTGTTCTGCCTGTGGTCGGTGGGGCTCGCGGTGCTGACACTGCGCAAGATTCAGCACAATCCGCGCTTCAGCTCGGGTGCGGACGTGAAGGTGTCGCATGCGCAGGTGGCTCTGACGCGCCTTGCCACGCGCTGGGCCGTACGTCACGACCGTGCCCTGCTCGCGCTCTTCGACTGGGCGGCCGGAGATCTGCCGCTCGCGGCGCCGGCAGAGGTGCGCCGGCGCAGCCGCGCGGCCACGATCGCAGCCCCCGCACCCGAGGCGGTGATGGATTATCGGCGCAACCTGCTGCAGCCTGAGCTTGGCGGCGCCCCTTACCCGCCGGACCGGAGCTCGGCACCATGACGCGGCGCAGCTGGCGTGCCATGAACTGGCGCGTGGGCCGCCGCGAAGCCCATGCAGCGGCGGCTGCCGGTGCCGCGCTGCCGGCCGAGCCGCGTGTCGAGACGA
Source organism: Steroidobacteraceae bacterium (assembly GCA_035504015.1). Taxonomy (GTDB): domain Bacteria; phylum Pseudomonadota; class Gammaproteobacteria; order Steroidobacterales; family Steroidobacteraceae; genus JASHUC01. The sequence continues at coordinate 24,833 of DATJSR010000180.1, read as the reverse complement.
CGTCGCAGGCGGAGCTGCGCGCGCGAGGTGCCGCGCTGGCGCTGCGCAGAGTGGGCACACAGGCAAGCCTGACTCCGCTCGATCGCGCGATCGCCACGGCGCGCGAGGCGCTCATCAGGTTGCAGGATCCGGCCGGCTACTGGCTCTTCGAGCTCGAGGCCGACTGCACCATCCCCGCCGAATACATTTTGATGATGCACTTCCTGGACGAGATCGATCCCGTCCTGGAAGCAAAGATGGCGGCCTACCTGCGCAGTCGCCAGGCGAGCCACGGCGGCTGGCCGCTCTATCACGGCGGGCAGTTCGACCTCAGCTGCAGCGTCAAGGTCTACTACGCCTTGAAGCTCGCCGGCGAGCACCCCGATGAGCCGCACATGGCGCGTGCGCGCAGCGCCATCCTCGAGCACGGCGGGGCGGCGCATACCAACGTCTTCACGCGCATCGCGCTCGCGCTCTTTGGCCAGCTGCCTTGGCGCGGCGTGCCGTATATCCCCGTCGAGATCATGCTGTTGCCGCGGTGGTTCCCGTTCCACCTCGACAAGGTCTCGTACTGGTCGCGTGCGGTGATGGTGCCGCTGTTCGTGCTGACCACGCTCAAGCCTCGGGCGCGCAACCCGCGCGACGTACACATCCGCGAGCTCTTCAGCACGCCGCCCGAGCTCGAGCGGCATTACTTCCGGCGCACGGGCCTGCTCAATCGTGCATTTCTCATCCTCGATCGGCTCGGGCGCGCCTACGACCGCTTCATTCCAGCGGCCACGCGCGAGCTTGCCTTGCGCACGGCCGAACGCTGGGTGCTCGAGCGCTTGAACGGCGAGGGCGGACTCGGGGCCATCTTTCCTGCCATGGTGAACGCGCTCGAGGTACTGCACCTGCGTGGCTACGAGCGCGACGATCCGCGTCGCCTCACGGCGAAGCGCGCCATCGACAAGCTGGTGATCGAGCACGCCGACAGCGCCTACTGTCAGCCGTGCGTCTCCCCGGTGTGGGACACCGCGCTCGGTGCACTGGCGATGCAGGAGGAAGGCTCGATGGCCGCGCTCGCCTCTGCGACGCGTGCGCTCGACTGGCTCAAGCCGCTGCAGGTACTCGAGGGGCCGGGCGACTGGCGCGTGCGCCGACCGCACCTGCGCGGCGGCGGCTGGGCTTTCCAGTTCGTGAACAGCCATTATCCGGATCTCGACGATACGGCGGTCGTCGCCTGGGCGATGTACCAGGCATCCGACCCGGCGCACTACCACGAGTCCGTCTCGCGGGCACTCGACTGGCTCGTCGGCATGCAGAGCCGCAACGGCGGCTTCGCTTCCTTCGATGCCGACAACACGTATTACTATCTGAACGAGATTCCCTTCGCCGATCACGGCGCATTGCTCGATCCGCCCACGAGCGATGTCACCGCGCGCGTGGTCACCGTGCTTGCGCGGGCGGGACGCCCGCAGGATCGCGACGCGCTCGAGCGTGCCATCGCCTATCTGCGCGCCGAGCAGGAGCCCGAGGGCTGCTGGTTCGGCCGCTGGGGTACGAACTATCTGTACGGCACCTGGTCCGTGCTGGTCGCGCTCGCCGCCGCGGGCGTGGGGCGCGAGGATCCGGCCGTGCGGCGCGCGGTGCATTGGCTGCTCGCCAAGCAGAACGAGGATGGCGGCTGGGGCGAGAGCAACGACAGCTATGCCGACCGGCGCCTGGCCGGCGGTCCCACGCCGAGCACTCCTTACCAGAGCGCGTGGGCCCTGCTCGGGCTCATGGCGTGCGCGGATCCGCGCAGCGAGCCGGTACGCAAGGGCATCGAGTATCTGATGCGCACGCGCCAGAGCGATGGCCTCTGGAGTCACGCGAGCTTCACTGCACCGGGCTTCCCGCGCGTGTTCTATCTCAAGTACCACGGATACTGCGCGTATTTCCCCTACTGGGCGCTCGCCGCGTATCGCAATCTTACCGAGCACGGCACTACCCATTGAATGGCGGAGCGTTCCTCCTGCCCGGCTGCGCCCGCGCCGCGTCGGCGCGCCGGCATCGTCGCTGCGCTCGCGCGCGAGGCACGGCCGCTCGGCCGGGCCGTGCGAGCGGCGCGCCCGGTTGCACTCGATGACGGCTCGCTGCTCGCGCTGAGCGGCATGGGAGCCGCGGCCGCCGCCGCCGCCGCCCGCGCCCTCATCGATGAGGGCGCGAGTGCGCTCGCCAGCTGGGGGTTTGCGGGGGGGCTCGATCCGGCGCTGCCGCCCGGTTGCGTGCTCCTGCCCGATGAGGTGCTGAGTGCCACAGGAGAGGCGCTCGCTACCACCGCCGCATGGCGCGCGCCCCTGGCACGCGCGCTCCAGGACCTCCCGCTCGGTGCCGGACGGCTCATCACCAGCGTCGCACCGCTTGGCTCGGTCGAGCAGAAGGCGGCCTGCCGCCGCGCAACTGCCGCTGTGGCGGTCGACATGGAGAGCTTCCCCGTAGGCAGCGTCGCGCGCGAGCACCGGCTACCCTTCGTGTGTGTGCGAGTCATCGTCGATGCGGCCGGGGATGCCGTGCCGCCGGCGCTGCTGCAGGCGCTGAGCACGCCGCAGCTGCAGCTGGGTCGGCTGCTGCGCGAGCTGCTGCTGGCACCGGCCCAGTGGGGTGCGCTCGTGAGGCTGGCATCCTGCGAGCGTGCGGCGCGGCGCTCGCTGCGCGCTATTGCGCAGCGCGCCTCTCTGACGGCCTGCCTGCCATGAGGGCGGCGCTCACCGGCGCGACGGGCTTCGTCGGCTCCGCGGTGGCGCGGGCACTTCTCGGACAGGGCTGGCAAGTGCGCTGTCTGGTGCGCGCCAGCTCCAATCGACGCAACCTCGAGTCGCTGCCGGTCGAGGTCGTCGCTGCCGATCTGACCGATCCGCCGGCGCTCGCACCCGCGCTGCAGGGCTGCGAGGCGCTCTTTCACGTCGCCGCGGACTATCGGCTGTGGGCGCCGGATCCGGGCGAGCTCTACCGCACCAATGTGGAGGGTACCGGGCATCTGCTGCGCGCCGCGCGCGCAGCCGGGGTAGGGCGCATCGTCTATACCAGCAGCGTGGCCACGCTGGGCCTGCCCACCGATGGCACGCCCGGGGATGAGGCCACACCGGTGGGCCTCGCCGACATGGTCGGACACTACAAGCGCTCGAAATTCCTGGCCGAGCAACTGGTGCTCGAGCAGGTCGCCGCGGGTCAGCCCATCGTGATCGTCAATCCCTCGACGCCCGTGGGACCGCGCGACATCAAGCCCACACCCACGGGGCAGATCATCCTCGATGCGGGCAGCGGTCGCATGCCGGCCTACGTGGATACCGGGCTCAACATCGTGCACGTGGACGATGTGGCGGCCGGGCATCTGCTCGCTCTCGAGCGCGGTCGCGTGGGCGAGCGTTACATCCTCGGCGGCTGGGACATGCCGCTTGCGGCGATTCTGTTCTTCGTCGCGAAATGCGTCGGCCGGCGCCCGCCGCGCTTGCGGCTACCCCACGCTGTCGTACTGCCGATCGCGTACGTCGCCGAGGCCTTCGCGCGCCACACCGGCGGCTCCACCCGCATCACCGTCGATGGCGTGCGCATGGCACGCAAGCACATGTACTTCTCGAGCGCCAAGGCGTTCGCCGAGCTCGGCTACCGCTGGCGCCCGGCGACCGAGGCGATCGCCGATGCCGTGAGCTGGTTCCGCGAGAACGGTTATCTGACGAGGTAGGCGGCAAGAGCGCCGTAGCTGACGGCGCGCGAGCACGGTGCTCTAGCTATATGCGCGCCGGCAATACCCGATAGAGAAAGCGGGCGATGCTCGGCACCAGCCGCGGCCGCACCAGGCGCGCGTCGTACCCGGCCAGGCGCCGCGCGTTCTCGCGCAGGCACAGCTCGAGCAGGCGATGCAGCGTCACGTCCTGGCTGAGGTCCTTGTGCCCGCTCAAAGTGAAATTCTCGCCCGAGGGCGCCGTGCCGGCGCCCATCGTGCGTGCCGTCCGCGCGCGGCTGGCGATCTGCGTCAGGATGATCCACGCGCAGCGCAGCCGGAACAGCGGCCGCCGCCACAGCGGCAGCTGCGAGCGGCGGTATTTCACCCAGTTGACGAAGAACAGGATGTGCCGCGCCTCCTCCTGCACGACGGGCTCGAAGATGCCGATGAGCTCGGCGGAGAAGTAGCCGGACTCCTTGGCGAGCGCGAACAGGCCGAAGGCGAAGAAGGAATCGAAGCATTCGCCGAAGCCCGCGAACAGAAAGTCGTGCTCGAGCGAGCGCGGCTCGAAGGGCGGGGGCGTGCTCACCGGGATGCGATAGTGGGAGGTGAGGGCCTCGAGCAGGCGCGCGTGGCGCTGCTCCTCGAAGCCCTGCAGCTCGATGGCCTTGCGCAGCGCCGGGTCGGATTCGAGCGCGGCGGCCGCGGCCACCGTGCTCGAGGTGACGTTCTCGGTGGCGACCGCTTCCTGCCAAAAAGGCAATCCGGCGAGACGCTGCAGATCCGCGCCGCTCAGGGTCGGCCAGCGGATGCGCTCGGGCATGTACTCGACGTACGAGTCCAGGAAGAAGCGCGCGAGGACCTCCCGGTGTTCTGGGGAGCCGATCTCAATGCTGGGTGCTACGACTGCGGACATGCGCTAAGCCCTTCCAACCCTCCACCCACTGCCAGCTGATGAGTGCCGGCACACCGAACAGCACCTCGCGCATGCGCTTCACCAGCGAGAGCGAGATGGCGACATCGGCGGGCATTCCCATCAGCGCACCGAGCCCGAGAAGGCTCGCCTCCTGCACGCCAAGACCCGCGGGAACCAGGAACACGAAGTTTCGCACCGCCTGGGTCAGGCTTTCGAGCGCGATGCTGTCCTCCAGATCGCGTGGATTGCCCAGCCAGCGCAGCGCCAGCCAGGTCTCGAGCGCTCCGCTGAGCAATCCACAGAACTGCCAGGCAACCGTGACCGCGAGCCGACGCCGCTGAGCGTACAACGCTCGGACCGCGGCATCGAGATCCCCGGAGCGGCTGAGCAGCGCCGTGAGCTGTGAGCGCACGCCGACCAGGCGCTCGGCGAGGCGCTCGAAGCGCTGGAACACCGACCCGTAGCGCAGCAGCGCCGTGAGTAGCAGCAAAAGCGGCAGCGTGGCCGCCATGCCGAGCATCGTGTCCTCGAGGGGCCGCACCGCGTGCAGGGTCAGCAGTGCCAGCGCGATGCCGAGCGCAACGAAGAGGTATTGACTGAAGAGCGTCAGCAGCACCTCCATGATGACGCTCGCCGCGGCGACGGTGCCTTCGATGCCGAAGCGCGCGAGCAGGCGGATACCGACGATCTCGCCGCCGATGTTGGCGACCGGCAGCAGGCGATTGACGGCCTCGCGCACCGTGGCGATCCACCACAGCAGCGCGAGCGCCGCACGCCGGCCGAGCAGGGTGCGCCAGCCGCACACATCGAGCAGCAGCGGCAAGGCGTGCAGGGGCACCAGCCACAAAAGCCGCCAGCCCGCGTGCTCGAGCAAGGCGAGCGTGGCGGGTCCGCCGGCCCGCAGCACCAGCAGGATCGTGACCGTGAGCCCGATGATCAAGGCGATGCGGGCGGCGATTCTCATGCGGCCAGTCCGCTGATGTGCGCCAGCTGACGAAAGCCCCCGCGCGCGACACCGCTCGCCTCCAAGGCGCTGCGCACCCGCGGGGAGAGGAGCGCCGCGAGCTCCGCCTGGTGATGATAGCCCGGCATCGAGGGCGCGATCGCCGCGCCCGAGCGCGTGGCCGGGTGCAGATAGATCTCGGTGGCGCCCCGGGGCAGACGGCCGAGAATCTCGATGAGCCGCGCCTCCTGCATGTCCCCGCTCGCGGCGATGCCAAAGACCTGATCGTTGTGGGCGAGGCGCGCGCCGCGCGCGCGCCGCCTCATGAGGGCGGTCCAGGGCCTGAGGAGCAGCGCGCCGAGCGCGGCCCGCGCGCCACCGCAACGCGCAGCGAACCATAGGGGCTCGGCGGGCACGCGCAGGCCGCTGAGGCCGTACTCGCGGCCGATCTGCAGCACCAGCTCGAGCACGGTCGGATGCAGATGAAAATGCTTGTGCGCATTGACGTGATCGAGCGGCAGCCCCGTGCGCGCGAAGGCGGCGAACTGCGCGCGGATCTCCGCGGCGAGCTGACGGCGCACCTGCGGCAGCGCAAAGAAGCGCCAGCCGGCCGCGGCCATGTGATCATCGAAGCGTCCGCGCTCATCGAGCAGCCGGGGAATCTGTGCGGCAGGCAGCTGCGGCCAGCCGTCGGCGAGCGTGAGATGCAGCCCCACGGCGAGCCCGGGCAGCCCCCGCGCGCGGCGCACCGCGTCCTCGGCCGCCGGCGCGCTCACCATCAGGCTCGCCGCGGTGAGCACGCCTTCTCGGCTCGCCTGCTCGATCGCCTCGTTGACGCACTCGTGCAGGCCGAAGTCGTCGGCCGTGACTACCAGGAAATTCGGCATGCGGAAAGCGGACAGCGCGCGCCGGCACGGATGCACGGACGGCTGCAGTTGACCGCGGCGGCGGCGGCGTCAGGCCTCGCGGGCGTGCAGGAAGCGGAAGAACTCGACGCCCTCGCGCAGGCGCCGCTTGGTCATCTCCCAGCTCGTCATCATCTCGGCCGTGAGCTCGAAGATCTTGCGCGGACGGAAATAGAAGCGCCGGTAGAAGGTCTCCACGGCGTGATAGATCTCGGTCGCGGGCAGGTGCGGGTAGCTGATGGGAGAGAGCTGCACGCCCTGATTGTTGACGAGGTTGAGACTGTCGTTCTCCCTGAGCCAGCCGTTCTCGACCGCCTCGCGATACAGCTGCGTCCCCGGGTAGGGGGCCGCGAGCGATACCTGGATGGTGTGCGGATTGATGTCGACGGCGAATTGGATCGTCTCGCGGATCGTCTGCTCCGTCTCCCCGGGCAGTCCCAGGATGAAGGTGCCGTGGATGGTGACGCCGAGCTTGCGGCAGTCGCTGGTGAAGCGCCGCGCGATGTCGGTGCGCAAGCCCTTGCGGATGTTGTGCAGAATCTGGTCGTTGCCCGACTCGTAGCCGACCAGCAGCAGTCGCAGTCCGTTATCGCGCATCACCTTGAGGGTCTCGTAGGGCACGTTCGCCTTGGCGTTGCACGACCAGGTGACGCCGAGCTTGCCCAGGCCCCGCGCGATCTCCTCGACGCGCTGGCGGCCGTCGGTGAAGGTGTCGTCATCGAAGAAGATTTCCCGCACCTGCGGCAGGTTCTGCTTGATCCAACGCACCTCCTCGACGACGCTCGCGGCGCTGCGCACCCGGTACTTGTGGCCACCGACGGTTTGCGGCCACAGGCAGAAGGTGCACTTGGAGCGGCAGCCCCGGCCCGTGTAGAACGACACGTAGGGGTGCTGCAGATAGCCGATGAAGTAGTTCTCGATCGTGAGGTCGCGCTTGTAGATCGGGGAGACCCACGGCAGCGCGTCCATGTCCGGAATCATCGCGCGGGCGGGGTTGTGGTGAATGCCGCCATCGGGGCCGCGGTAGGAGAGCCCTGCGATGTCCGCGAAGGCGCGCCCTTCGGCGACTTCCTTGCAGGTGTAGTCGAACTCCTCGCGGGCGACGAAGTCGATGGCCTTCGAGGCTTTGAGCGAGCCGTCGGGATCCACCGCCACCTTGGCACCGACCATCCCCACGAGCAGTCGTGGGTTCTCGTCCTTCAGCCGCTCGGCCACCTTCGCATCGGTCGGGAAGGAGGGTGAGCTCGTGTGCATGACCACGAGGTCGTACTGCCGCGCGAGCGGCCCCACCACCTCGATGCCGAGTCCGTCCGCGGGCGCATCGATCAGCTTGCTGTCGGGCACGAGCGCGGCGGGCTGCGCAAGCCAGGTCGGGTACCAGAAGGAGCGGATTTCGCGCTTTGCCTGATAGCGCGCGCCAGCGCCGCCGTCGAAGCCATCGAAGGAGGGCGGATGCAGAAACAGCGTCTTCACTCGACATCCTCCCACTCAGACGAGCGGCTGCACCGAGCCGTCCCGCGAGACACGGTACTGCCGCTCGCGCCAATGCACGCGACGCGAGGCGAAACTCCAGCCCCAGAGGACCAAGCCGAGCAGGTCATTGATGAGCAGTACCCACAGCGAGAGCGGGATCGCAGTATCCCGCCTGACCTCAAAGTGTAGCAGGACTCGGGCGGCCACGTTGAGGCCGAGCAGCGCCACCGCGAGCGGTGTGCCGCCGGCGAGCGCACAGCCGAGAAGGGCCACCGCTGGACCGAAAGTGACGAACGAGCAGGCATAGCCCAGGGGTTGCACGGTACGGATGGTGCGCAACCATCGCAGCTCGTGCCGCAGCAAGTCCTGGACGCTGCGCTCATGAATGCACGTGGTGACCATGTCCTCGGCGAGCACGATGCGCAGCCCCAGCCCGCGCGTGAGCTCTCCGAGGCGGTAGTCGTCGGCCAGCTGATCGGCGATGGCAGCGAAGCCGCCGAATGCCTCGAGCGTGCGGCGCCGGAGCGCGATCGTGGCGCCGGAGACGAATACGCTCGGGCCGAGGGCGGCAGCGACGTAGACCGAGGGCATGAACCAGTCGTTGACGAAGCTCGCAAGCAGCACCGAGGCGGCATCGGCGGCGGGCTCGCCGCGGTAGGCGCACGTGACGAGGCCCACCGCGGGATCCGCCAGCTTCCCCACGACGCGCTGCAGGTACCCGGGTCCCACGCGCACGTCGGCGTCGGCAATGAGCAGGATGTCGTGACGGGCGACTCGCATCATGTTGATGAGGTTGCTCACCTTGAGACTGCTGCCGTGCTGCCTGGGGTCCACCACGAGCTCGAGCGCGAGCGTTGGATATTCCGCCTGCAGTCGCCGCACCACTGCCACGGCAGGATCGGCGGCATCGCGCACGCCGCAGATGATCTGCAGCTGCGGATAGGCTTGAGCGCAGAAGGAGCGCAGGCAGGGGTAGAGCGTTGGCTCAGCCCCACACAGCGGCTTGAGCACCGTGACGCCGGGTTGTGCGGGAGGGACCTCCGTCGCGATAGGCCTGAGACGCCGCGTGCGAACCACCAGCCACGCGAGCAGGGTGTAGGCAACCGCCGCAAGCCCGAGCGCGGGGCCCGCCAGATGTAGCACGGAGGCCGTCATCGGACTCGAGAGCATAGCCGCCCGGTGCGTCGCATGAGAACAACAGCCGACAAGTCCCGATACCAGAATGCTAGCGTGACAGTTTGTGGGGCAGTTATCATGGGTATGCGATTTGCAGCGCGGCAGACGCGTTGCGCCGACGGTGCGCGCTGCTCATGTCTGCCGCGAGCTTGCACGCGGTCGTGCCGGTAAGGAGAGACAGGTCGATGGATGATGTCGGGGAAAGCCCGGCGGAGTCGCTCACGAGGACGTCCGCCGATACCGATGCGCTCATCCTGGTCGACGAGAGCGACCGCGAGGTGGGTCACCTCGGCAAGGAAGAGTGTCACGACGGCCAGGGCGTGCTGCACCGAGCGTTCTCGTTGCTGATTTTCAATCCGGTGGGCGAGCTGCTGCTGCAGCGTCGCGCCGCCGCCAAGCGGCTGTGGCCGCTGTATTGGTCCAATAGCGTGTGCAGCCACCCGCGGCGATCCGAGCCGACGGAGAGCGCCGCGCAGCGTCGGCTGCACGAGGAGCTCGGTATTCGCTGCGGATTGCATTTTCTGTTCAAGTTCCAGTATCAAGCACAATTCGGCGCCGCCGGATCCGAGCACGAGCTGTGCTCGGTGTTCATCGGTCGTCATGCGGGACGGGTCCGACCGAACCCGCAGGAGATCGCTGCCTGGCGCTGGGCGAGCCCCGAGGCGCTGCAGGCGGAGATGAGCGGGCTCGGCGCGCGGCATTTTACGCCGTGGTTCGTGCTCGAGTGGGCGCGGATCTGGCAGCAGCATCGCCCGCAGCTCAACGCACTGCTGGCGGAGCCGCTCTCGCCCTAGGTCGCCGCTGCGGCCCCGGGCGCCACCTTACATGCGGCCCGCCGCTCGGCGGGCAAATCGAGGAACCGATCTTGGCCATTCCATTGCTGCAGAAGTATCGAATCGCCCGCTACGTCCTCGGGCGCAAGCTCCGGGGCGAGAAGCGCTATCCACTGGTGCTCATGCTCGAGCCGCTGTTCCAATGCAACCTCGCCTGCGCGGGCTGCGGCAAGATCGACTATCCGAAGGAGATCCTGCAGAAGCGCGTGTCGCTCGAGGATGCGCTGCGCGCGGTCGATGAGTGCGGGGCCCCGGTGGTATCGATCCCGGGCGGGGAACCGCTGATTCACAAGGAGATGCCACAGATCGTCGCGGGCATCATCGCCCGCAAGAAGTTCATCTACCTGTGCACCAATGCGATCCTGCTGGCGAAGCACATCGATGAGTACCGGCCCTCACCTTATCTCACTTTCTCCATTCACCTCGACGGCAACCGCGAGCGGCACGATCAGTCGGTCTGCCAGGAGGGCGTGTATGACAAGGCGGTCGATGCCATCCGCCTCGCGCGCGAGAAGGGGTTTCGCGTCACCGTCAACTGCACGCTCTTTCACGGTGAGAACCCCGACGAGGTTGCCGAGTTCTTCGATACGGCGATGGCGCTCGGCATCGAGGGCATCACCGTATCGCCGGGCTACAGCTACGCGCATGCGCCGCGCCAGGACGTATTCCTCGGGCGCAGTGCCAGCAAGCGCCTGTTTCGCGAGATCTTCAAGCGCCAGCGCGCACGCCGCGTGCGCTGGTCGCTCAACCACTCCGCCCTGTTCCTCGATTTCCTCGCGGGCAATCAGTCCTATCAGTGCACGCCCTGGAGCAATCCCACGTACAACATCTTCGGCTGGCAGCGCCCCTGCTATCTGCTCGCGGACGAGGGCTATGCGCCGAGCTACCGCTCGCTGATCGAGGACACGCAATGGTCGAACTACGGGGTCGGCCGCAATCCCAAGTGCAACAACTGCATGGCCCACTGCGGCTTTGAAGGCACGGCCGTGAACGACGCGTTCGCGCACCCGCTCAAGGCACTGGCGGTATCCTTGCGCGGCCCGCGGGTGAGCGGTCCCATGGCGCCCGATCTGCCCATCCTGTATCCGCAAGGGTCCGTGCCGGGCGAGAGCGGTCACACCGTCAGCGTGCCCGTGAGCGCCATCGGGCACAGCCACCGCCCCTCGGGCGGCGGCGAGTCGGAGCCGGCGGCGCGCGGCTCCCCGAGCGCGGGATCTCCGTGATGGGTGCAGGCGGAGCGGCCGCGTGAGCGATGCCGGCCCGCGGCCGGGAGTCGGCTCGCCGCTCAGCGATAGCTTCGGCGCGCAGCTTGCAGCATGGCAGGCCCGCATGGAGCGTGCGCTCGCCGCGCGGCTCCCGGGAGAGCACGTAGTTCCGACCCGCCTGCACGCCGCCATGCGCTACAGCGTGCTCGGCGGCGGCAAGCGTGTGCGCCCGGCACTGCTGTTCGCCACCGCGCGCACTCTCGGTCTGACGGAGGATGAGGTCGAGGGCGCTGCCTGCGCCATCGAGCTGGTGCACGTGTACTCACTGGTGCACGACGATCTGCCGGCGATGGACGATGACGATCTGCGACGCGGCCGTCCCACCTGTCATCGCGCGTACGACGAGGCCACGGCCATTCTGGTCGGTGATGGACTGCAGCCTCTTGCCTTCGAGCTGCTGGCGCGCGATGCAGCGTTGCCCGCCGATCCGGCGATCCGCCTGCGCCTCATCGGCTTGCTCGCCGAGGCGAGCGGCAGCCTGGGGATGGCCGGCGGCCAGGCCATCGATCTCGCGGTGCAGGGACAGCAGCTGAGCATCGCCGAGGTGGAGGACATGCATTCGCGCAAGACCGGGGCGTTGATCCGGGCGAGCGTGATGATGGCTGCCGCGTGCGTGCCGCAGCTCGCTGCGCCACTGCAGCGGGGCCTCGCCGACTTTGCCGCCTGCATCGGACTGGCCTTTCAGATTCAGGACGATCTGCTCGATGTGCTCGGGGATGCCTCCACGCTCGGCAAGCCGACCGGTGCCGACCAGGAGCGCGCCAAGCCGACGCATCCGGCGATCATCGGCATCGCTGCCTCCCAGGAGCGCGTGCAGCGCCTGCACCGCCAAGCATTCGACGCGCTGCGGCCCTGCGGCGAGCACGCAGAAATCCTGCGTCTGCTCGCCGACTGGCTGCTCTCGCGGCGCTACTGAACGGCTCTCGACCAACGCACGGCACGACGGACGCGCCATGGAAAGCTTCCCACTCCTCGCCGGCATCGATGCGCCGGCGGATCTGCGCCGCCAGCCCGCCGCGCTGCTGCCCGACATCGCCGCGGAGCTGCGTGCCTTTCTCATCCAGAGCGTGAGCACCCGCGGTGGCCATTTCGCCGCCGGGCTCGGTGCCGTCGAGCTCGCGCTCGCCCTGCACTACGTGTACGACACGCCCCACGACCGCCTGGTCTGGGACGTGGGCCACCAGGCCTATCCCCACAAGGTGCTCACCGGGCGGCGCAACCGCCTGCACACCATCAAGCTGCACGAGGGCCTCGCTCCCTTTCCGGTGCGCGAGGAGAGCGAGTACGACACCTTCGGCGTGGGTCACTCCAGCACCGCGATCAGCGCCGCTCTGGGCATGGCCATCGCCGCGGCCCGCTCGGGCGTGTCGCGGCGCGTGGCCGCCATCGTGGGCGATGGCGCGATGAGCGCCGGCATCGCCTTCGAGGCGTTGAATCACGCCGGCTCGCTGGATGTGGATCTGCTCGTGGTGCTCAACGACAACGACATGTCGATCTCCGAGGCGGTCGGTGCCTTCTCGAACTACCTGGCGCGGCTGCTCTCGGGCAGGCTCTATGCGCACCTGCGCGCCGGGAGCAAGCGCGTGCTGCGCGCGGTACCGAGCGCGCTCGAGCTGGCGCGCCGCTCCGAGGAGCACATCAAAGGGATGCTGCTTCCCGGAACCATCTTCGAGGAGCTGGGCTTCAACTACCTGGGGCCCGTCGACGGGCACGACGTGCATGCGCTCGTCGCGACGCTGCGCAATGTGCGCGGCCTGAAGGGCCCGCAGCTGCTGCACGTCGTCACCAAGAAGGGCAAGGGCTACGCACCCGCCGAGGCCGACCCCATCAAGTGGCATGGCCCGGGCCCCTTCGATCCGCTCACCGGCACGGTCTTCAAGGAGAAGACCTCGGGGCCGAGCTACACTCAGGTCTTCGGCCAGTGGCTGTGCGACATGGCCGAGCAGGACTCACAGCTGATCGGCATCACGCCGGCGATGCGCGAAGGCTCGGGCCTGGTGGAGTTCTCCAAGCGCTTTCCGGAGCGCTATTTCGATGTCGGCATCGCGGAGCAGCATGCGCTCACGCTGGCGGCCGGCCTCGCCTGCGATGGCTCCCACCCGGTGGTGGCGATCTACTCGACCTTCCTGCAGCGCGCCTACGACCAGCTGATTCACGATGTCGCCCTGCAGAACCTGCCGGTCGTCTTCGCCATCGATCGGGCAGGCCTCGTGGGCGGTGATGGCGCAACGCACCAGGGCAGCTTCGATCTCACGTACCTGCGCTGCGTGCCCCACATGACCGTGATGGCTCCCGCGGACGAGAACGAATGCCGCCAGATGCTCTACACGGCGACCACGCTCTCGGGTCCCGCGGCGGTGCGCTATCCGCGCGGTCAGGGTCCCGGAGTGCCCGTCAAGCGTGAGTTGCGGGCGCTGCCGATCGGCAAGGCGGAGATGCGCCGCGTGGGGCGCCACGGATTGGCCTTGCTCGCCTTCGGCACTCTGGTGGCGCCGGCCCAAGCCATCGCCGAGCGCCACGACATGACGCTCGTGAACATGCGCTTCGTCAAGCCGCTCGATGAGGACACTGTGTACGCGCTCGCCGCCCGACACCGCGGCATCGTGACGCTCGAGGAGAATGTCGTCGCCGGTGGCGCCGGCAGTGCCGTGGCGGAGTGCCTCGCGGCAGCCGGCTCGATGCTGCCGCTGCTGCAGATCGGAATTCCGGACCGCTTCATCGAGCATGGCTCGCGTGAGGACTGCCTGCGCGCCGCGGCTCTCGATCTGCCGAGCCTCGAGGCGCGCATCCTGCGCTGGTGGAGCGAGCGCCAGCTGCAGCGAACGGGTTGATGACGCCGGCGGCGGGCAGATCCCGGTGCCTTCGCGGCGAGGCGCGCCAGGGGCAACTGAGTTGAGATTCGGCATCTTCGATCACTGCGATGCGAGCGGCTTGCCGCTCGCCGAGCATTACGAGACGCGGCTGCAGCTCATCGAGGCGGCCGAGCGGCTCGGCTTTCATTCCTACCACGTGGCCGAGCATCACGGCACTCCGCTCGGGCTCGCCCCCTCGCCCAGCGTGTATCTGGCGGCGCTCGCGCAACGCACGCGCCGCATTCTGCTCGGGCCGATGGTCTACGTGGCCGTGCTCTATCACCCGATGCGGCTCGCTGAGGAGATCTGCATGCTCGATCAGCTGAGCCGCGGGCGGCTGCAGCTCGGGATCGGTCGCGGTGGGGTGTGGCTCGAGCACGAGCTCTATGGTGTGGAGCGGGAGACGAGCGCCGAGCGCTTCGCCGAGGCGCGCGACCTGCTGCTCGCCGCCCTGGCCGGCGGCGAGGTGAGCTTCGCGGGCAAGCACTTTCGCGTGCCGCGCTTCCCGATGGTGCTGGAGCCCTATCAGAAGCCGCGACCCCCGTTGTGGTACGGCATCGGCAATCCCGACTCTGCCGCGTGGGCCGCTGCGGAGCGCGCCAACATCGTCTCGCTGCAGCCCGCGGCGGTCGCTCGCCGCACGCTCGATCGCTACCGCGACGAGTGGCAGAGGCTGGGTCGGGCGCCGCAGGATCTGCCACTGCTCGGACTCGCGCGGCACGTGGTGGTCGCCGAGAGCGAGGCCGCTGCCCTGGCGACGGCGCGCGCCGCCTTCTGCCGCTGGCGGCAGTCGTTCTCCATCCTCTGGGAGCAGCGTGGCGTCGCATTCCCGCTTGCCTATCCGCGGGACTGGGATGCGCTGCAGGAGAGCGGACTTTGCATTGCCGGCACGCCGGCGGCGGTGCGGGACTACCTGCTGCGCCAGTCGCAGGCCGCGGGCGCCACCGGGTTTCTCTGTCACATGATCTTCGGCGAGATGCCCGCTGCGGATGCGCTGCGCTCGCTCACGCTCTTCGCCACCGAGGTTGCCCCGGCCCTGGCAGGCGCCTAGCCCCGCAGCACCACCTGCTCGGGTGCGTGAATGAGGTATCCCTGCACGTGCTGCACGCCGATCTGCCACAGCACCGCCATGGTGTTGGCATCCTCGACGCGCTCGGCGATGGTGTCGACCTTCAGGCCCCGCGCCTCGCTCACCAGTGCGCGCAGCCGCTGTTGCAGATCCTGATCGCGGGTCAGCCGCTGGACCAGGGCGCCATCGATCTTGATGAAGGCGAGGGGTGCTGCGGAGAGCAGCGCGCGCGGATCGCGCCCGGAGCCGAAGCGCTCGAGCGCGAAGCGAAAGCCGCGCTGATGCATGGCGCTCGCCAGCTCGCGAAACTCGCGCAGATGATTCGCGGCGGTGTCCTCGTGCACCTGGAAGCACAGCCGCCCCGGCTGCGCGCGCGTCGCGCGCAGCTGGTTGTCGAGCCAGCCGAGGAAGGAGTTGTCCTTGAGCGTGTCGCGCGAGAGCCGCACGAACAGGCACCCGGGCTTGCGCTGCGCCGCGAACGAGAGGGAGGCGCCGATCACCCAGCGATCGATGTTCTTCAGCAGATCGTTGCGCTCCGCTGCGGGCAGGAACTCACCGGGCAGGATCTCCTTGCCCTGCGGGTCGAGCATGCGCACCAGCACGTCGAACATGCCGAGGTCCTCACCCTGCAGGCTGGCGATCGGCTGCTGCACCAGACGGAAGCGGTTCTCCATCAGCGCGGACTTGATGTGCTTCACCCAGATCTTGTCGTAGGACTGCACGCGGCTGTCGGCATCGGCCCGATCGAGTAACGCGATCTGATTGCCGCCCTTCGACTGCGCCTTGCGGCAGGCCTCGACGGCGTCGGCGATGGCTGCATCCGGGGTGCTCGCGCCGGAGGGAACGACGGAGAGTCCCACGGTGCAGGTGAGCGCGAGAGTCTTGTCACCCACGCGCACCTCCTGCTTGGCGGTGCGCGCGACGAGCTCCTCGCCCCACGCCTCGATGTCGTGCGCGTTGCCGCGCTCGAGCAGTACCAGGAAGCCGACTCCGCCCAGGCGACCGGCGAGGTCCTGCGGGTTGAGCTGCGCCCGCAGCAGCTTCGCGAACTCGACCAGCACATCCTCGCTGCCGAGCACGCCGACCTCGCGCTCGACGACGCCGAACTTGTCGAGGCGAACCACGGCGAAGTAGCGCACGCCGGAGCGCTGCGCGCTGTGCAGTCGCTCGTTGACGGCATCGAGCAGCGGGCGGCGGTTGAGCATGCCGGTGGAGCTGTCGCGCATCAGTGCATCGCGCAGCTCCTCCTCGATGCGCCGCTCGTCCTTGACCCTGGAGGGCACCACCAGCCGCACGCAGGGCTCCGCCTCGTGCTCACCGAGGGTGAGCAACAGCTCGATGGTGCGGCGGGAGCCGTCCGCGAAATAGCCGTTGGCGCTCAAGGTGTGATCGCTCCAGCGTCCCTGCAGGCACGCTGCCAGCGCACCCTTGAGGGCCGAGTGCGTGGACTCGTCGAACACGTCCATGATCGGCTGCCCGACGATGGCGCTGCGCTCAAAACCGAACAGCTCGAGCCATGCCGCATTGGCGTCGACGACGATGCCCTCCTGCACCTGCGCGATCGCGTCGTTCGAGTGCTGCAGCACCGCATCGAGCTGCCGGCGCGTGTCGCGCGCCGAGCGCAGCGTGCTGTTGAGCGTGCGCTCGACGCGATGCGCGCGCAGCTCGCGCGCCATCACGGCCTGCAGCCGCGTCGGGTTCGTGAGCGTCACCACGTCGCGCGCGCCGGCCTGCATGGCCTGCGCCATGCGCAGCTCATCGAGCTTGTCGCACACGAGCAGCAGCGGCAGGCCGGGTGCGATCTGATCGCGAATGTGTGCGGTCTCGGCGAGCGCGCCCTCCTCGAGCAGCAGCAGCAGCTCCGGATTGATCTGCGTCAGGGCGTCGGCCAGATCCGGCAGCGCGGGAATCCACGTGCAGTGCACGGGGTGCCCCGCGCGGCGCAGAATGCTGTTGACGATCTCGGCGGGGTCGCGCGAGGAGCTCAGCACGATGAGCGGAACGGCGTTCTGCTCGGACACCGCCATCTCCTTGGAAATCAACGCCACAGAGGGAAACGACCGCGGCGGATCTTACCTCGCCCGGGCCCGCCTCCGCGTGCGAGATATCTCACATTGCCCCCTGGCCTGCCCGAGCGCGGCGCGCGGCACGCCCGCACCACGCCGAGCCCGGCGAGCGGGCGCTGCCGGTCGCCCGCGCCTGGTAGCGCCTCACCTTGTGGCAGCGCGCGGTCGATGCCGGTATGATTCGTCGCTTTTCAATGCCTTGGGCCCGCGGTTTGCGCTCGGTGCGGCCCGCGTTGCGAGAATCACATGGCAAGCTTCAGCACGAGCGAGTTTCGCGCCGGCATCAAGATCCTGCTCGACGGGGATCCCTATTCGATCGTCGAGAACGAGATGGTGAAGCCCGGTAAGGGGCAGGCCTTCAACCGGGTCAAGGTCCGCAATCTCAAGACCGGTCGGGTGATCGAGCGCACCTTCAAGTCCGGCGAGTTCGTCGAGGCGGCCGACGTCGTCGAGATGGACATGCAGTACCTGTATCAGGATGGAGACTTCTGGCACTTCATGGTGCCCGACTCCTTCGAGCAGTACACGGCCGGCAAGGCGGTGGCGGGCGACATTGCGGTGTGGCTGAAGGACGGCATCACGTGCATCGTCACGCTCTGGAACAACGAGCCGCTCGCCATCACCCCGCCGCCGCACATCGAGCTGAAGGTGATCGAGACCGACCCCGGCCTGCGAGGCGATACGGCGACGGGCGGCCAGAAGCCCGCGAAGCTCGAGACCGGCGCCGTGGTACGCGTGCCGCTCTTCATCAACGAGGGTGAAGTGATCCGCGTCGATACGCGCACGGGCCAATACATCTCCCGCGCCAAGCAGTAGCGCGCATCACGGCGGGGCTGCTGCCGCAGTGCTCTGCAGGTAGATCTGCGCCAGCTGCTCGATGCCGCGGCGGTCCTCCTCGTCGAAGCGTCCCACCCGCGGGCTGTCGAGATCGAGGACGCCGAGGAGGCGCTCGCCGGCAAGCAGCGGCACCACCAGCTCTGCGCAGGACTGCGGGTCGCAGGCGATGTGGCCGGGGAAGCGGCTCACGTCCTGAACCACGACGCTGCTGCGCCGGCTCGCCGCCGTGCCGCAGACGCCTCGTCCGAAGGCGATGCGCACGCAGGCCGGCTTGCCCTGGAAAGGCCCGAGCACCAGCTCCCCGGCGCGCACGAAATAGAAGCCCACCCAGTTGAGCTCGGGTAGCGAGTGATAGAGCAGCGCGGCGAGATTGGCCGCATTGGCGATCGGATCGGGCTCACCCGCAAGCAGGCTCTGCAGCGCTGCGGCGAGCTGCGCGTAGCCCTGGCCCTTGTCGGTGAAATCGTAGAGCTCGAGCGCGGCGCTCATGTCTGCAATCTTGCGCGGCGCGGGCGGCAAAAGTCACGCCTTTTGCCGCGGCGATCGCCGCAGGATCCGCGCAAACGGCCGCAGGCCAGTGGGTGCCGATGAGTCAAGCCCGCTCCAGCGGGAAGGCGAGCACCTGGTCGATGTGCCGCGCGCCGCACGCGAGCATCACCAGCCGATCGAAGCCGAGCGCCACCCCGGCGCAGGCGGGCAGCCCGGCGGCAAGCGCCGCGAGCAGGCGCTCATCGGACGCCGGAGCCTGCTCGCCACGGCGCGCGCGCTCGGCACGATCGCTCTCGAAGCGGGCCCGCTGCTCGGCGGGGTCGGCGAGCTCCTCGAAGCCATTCGCAAGCTCGATCCCGCTCCCGTAGAGCTCGAAGCGGCGCGCGCAACGCGAATCGCACGGATCGAGGCGCGCGAGCGCGGCCTGCGATGCCGGATAGCCGTGCACGAAGGCCAGCCTCTCGTGGCCGAGCTGCGGTCCGATGCGCGCCGCCATCAATACATCGAGCAGCTCATCGCGCGTGGCTTGCGCAGCCGTATAGCCGAGCCCGCGTGCCGCCTGGGCGAGCTCCGCGAGCGGGCTCGCGAAGGGATCGAGGCCGAGGCTGCGCGCGAACAGCTGTGCGTAGCTGAGCCGCTCGGCGGGCGCCGCCAGCACCGGCTCGAGCAGCGCGTGCGCCAGCGCCTCCACCTCCTGCATGAGCGCCTCGAGCGTGAAGCCGAGCCGATACCACTCGATGAGGGTGAACTCCGCGTTGTGCAGGCGGCTGCGCTCGCGAGCGCGCACCACGTGACAGATTTGATAGATATCGCCGCTGCCGCTTGCGAGCAGGCGCTTCATGGCGTATTCGGGCGAGGTGTGCAGGTAGTACGTCGCACCCTGCGGCTCGAGACGCACCTGCGCGCAGTGCAGATGCACGTCGGTCACCGCCGCATTGACCAGCAGAGGCGTGTCGACCTCGAGCACGGCGCGTGCCTCGAAGAATGCGCGCGTGCGCGCCAGCAGCTGCGCGCGCATCGCGAGCACCTGGCGACTCGCCGCGGGCTTCCAGTCGTCGCCGCTCATGGGCTCGCGAGCCAGCGCCCGAGCCTCTGGCCGACCTGCACCCGGGCGCCCGCGTGCAACTCGGGCTGCCAGGCCACCGTGCCTGGCGGGAACAGCAGAATCACCGTCGATCCCATGTTGAAGCGACCCATCTCCGCCCCGCGCCCAAGCGCTACGAGCGGGGCGGGGAGCCCGAGGTCCAGGGGCGCCGAGCGGCGCGGGCCGGCGCGCGGGGTCACATCCCCGTGCCAGCACGTGGCGATGCTGCCGACGAACAGCGCCCCGACGAGCACCATGGCGAAGGGCGTGCGCGCGCTGGTCTCGAACAGGCACACCACGCGCTCGTTGCGCGCAAACAGATTGGCGCAGGCGGCCGCCGTCAGCGCGTTGACACTGAAGAGCCTTCCAGGCACGTACCAGGCCGCCTGCAGCACGCCGGCCAGCGGCATGTGAATGCGGTGGTAGTTGTACGGCGCGAGATAGAGCGTGGCAAAGGCCCCGCCGGCGAAGCGCGCAGCAGCGCCGGCCTCCCCGAGCAGCGCCTCGAGCGCATAGTGGCGCCCCTTCGCCTGCAGCAGCTGCCCGCTCCTGATGTGGCCGATCTGACTCACCGTGCCGTCGACCGGGCAGAGCAGCGCATCGGGTGCGCTGTCGAGCGGCCGGGTCCCGGCCCGCAACGCGCGCGTGAAGAAGTCGTTGAAGCACGCGTAGCGCAGCGGATCGGGCTCGACCGCGTCCGCGAGCACCGGTCGGAAGGCGCGCACGAAGGCGCGCGTCAGCGCGTTCTTGAGCCACGGTGAGCGGCTGCGTGCGAGGCGATGGATCAGGCGCGACAGCAGGTGCTGTGGCAGTAGCCGCTGCAGCGCAACGAATAGCCACGCGGCCATCGGACCGGGCGCGCCGAGCTCGCCGGCGCCTGCCGGGCCGCTCGGCTCAGGCGCCACGCCAGGGCGCCGCGCGGCGCAGATCTTGCGCGAGCACGGTCTCGGGGGGGGGCATCGTGTAGTCTGCGCCCGGCAGGGGGATCCGCCCGCAAGCGACGCCGACGCGCCAGTATCGTCTCGAGCTCATGATCAAAGTATCCCACAGCGCCCGGCGCACGCGTGGCGCGCGCAGCGGCGCGGCGTCGGCGCACGCTGTCACTCTCGGCGAGCTGATTGCGCGCGCTGCACGGCGCTTGTCGCGCGCGCACCTGCACTTCGGGCACGGCACCGACAATGCCTGGGACGAAGCGGCAGCGCTCGTTCTGCACGCGCTCGGGCTGCCTCCGGGGCGCATCCCGGCGCGACGCCGTGTCGGGGCTGCCAAGGAGCGGCGGGCGCTCGCGCTCATCGAGCGGCGCATCCGTGAGCGCATTCCGGCACCGTATCTCACCGGGCGCACCTGGTTCGCCGGCATCGAGATCGGCGTGGATCGGCGGGTGCTGATACCGCGCTCGGCGATTGCCGAGCTCATCGAGCGCGGCTTTGGTCCCTGGATCGATCCTGCGCGAGTGCGTCGCGTGCTCGATCTCGGCACCGGCAGTGGCTGCATCGCGCTCGCCTGCGCTCGGGCGCTGCCCCGCGCGCGCGTGGATGCGACGGATGTCTCAGAGCAGGCGCTCGGCGTTGCGCGCGCGAACGTGCGCAGATTAGGTTGCGAGCGGCGCGTACGGCTCGTGCGCGCGAGTCACTTTCGAGGGCTCGCCGGGCGCCGCTACGATATCATCGTGAGCAACCCGCCCTACGTGGGGGCGCGCGAGCTGGCTCGCCTGCCGCCGGAGTATCGGCACGAGCCCCGGCTCGCGCTTGCGGCGGGCCGTCTCGGGCTCGATTCCGTGCGGGTCATTCTGCGCGGGGCTGCCCGGCATCTGCGTCCGCGCGGCATCCTGGTGGTCGAGGTCGGTAACACGGAGCGGGCGGTGCGACGTGCCTTTCCGCGGGTGCCGTTCACCTGGCTCAGCTTCGAGCGCGGCGGAGGCGGGGTATTCCTGCTCACCGCGGAGCAACTGCAGGCGCATAGCAGAGATGTCCGGAAACAGCATCGGTAGGCTCTTCACGGTCACGACCTTCGGCGAGAGCCACGGGCCGGCCATGGGCTGCATCGTGGATGGCTGTCCTCCGGGACTCGAGCTCGCGGAGGCGGATCTGCAAGCCGACGTGGACCGCCGCCGCACGGGCACCTCGCACTTCGTCAGTCAGCGTCGCGAGGCCGATGCCGTGCGCATCCTCTCGGGGGTCTTCGAGGGGCGCACCACCGGCACACCGATCGGCATCCTCATCGAGAACACCGATGCGCGCTCGCGCGACTACGACAAGCTGAAGGATCGCTTCCGTCCCGGGCACGCCGACTACACCTATCTGCAGAAGTACGGGCTGCGCGATCATCGCGGCGGTGGTCGCTCCTCGGCGCGCGAGACCGTCATGCGCGTCGCCGCCGGCGCCATTGCCCGCAAGTACCTCGCCGTGCGGCTCGGCGTGCGCATCTGCGGCTACCTCGCTCGGCTGGGCGCTCTCGAGCTCGAGCCCGTCGATCCCGCCGCGGCCTACCAGAACCCCTTCTTCTGTCCCGATCCGGCACGCCTGCCCGAGCTCGAGCAGCTGATATGGGATCTGCGCAGCGCCGGTGACTCGATCGGCGCGCGCATCACCGTCATCGCACGCGGAGTGCCCCCGGGGCTCGGCGAGCCGGTGTTCGACCGCCTCGACGCCGATCTCGCGCATGCGCTGATGGGCATCAACGCCGTGAAGGCAGTCGAGATCGGAGCGGGCACGCGTGCCGCCACGCAAAGAGGCAGCGAGCATCGCGACGAGCTCACCCCGGGCGGCTTCGCCAGCAATCACGCGGGGGGCATTCTCGGGGGCATCTCCTCCGGCCAGGACATCGTCGCGCATGTCTCGCTCAAGCCCACCTCCAGCATTCAGCTGCCCGGGCGCAGCATCGATCTGCAGGGCAATGCCGTGGAGGTGGTGACCACGGGGCGGCACGACCCCTGCGTGGGATTGCGCGCCGTGCCGATCGCCGAAGCGATGCTCGCGATCGTGCTCATGGATCATTACCTGCGCCATCGAGCGCAGAATGCCGACGTGAAAGTCGCCACTCCGGTGATCACCCGATGAGCGAGGCCCTGCGCGTGGCGGTGGTGGGCGCCGACACCCTGGTGGGCGAGGCACTGATCGCGCTGCTCGAGGAGCGGCAGTTCGCGGTGGCGGAGCTGCACCCGCTCGCAAGCAGCCGCTCGCTCGGGCGCAGCGTCGAGTTTCGCGGTCGCCACCTGCCCTCGAGCGATCTGGCCGGCTTCGACTTCGGGCGCGTGCAGCTCGCCTTTCTCGCCGCGGGTGAGCAGACCTCGCGCGAGCTGGCGCCGCGCGCGGCCGAGTGCGGCTGCGTCGTCATCGACGGCACCGGCGCCTTTGCCGACGAGACCGACGTGCCGCTCGTGGTGCCGGAGGTGAACGCACATGCGATCGCCGAGTACACCGCGCACAACCTGGTGGCCAGCCCCGATGCCCTGACGATTCAGCTCGCCGTGGCGCTCAAGCCTTTGCACGATGCGGTGGGCATCGAGCAGCTGCACGTGGCGACCTATGAGGCCGTATCCGGGGTCGAGGCCGGCAGGCAAGCGCTCGATGAGCTCGCCGCGCAGTCGGCCGCGCTGCTCTCGGGTCGCGGGCCGGTCTGCCCCCACGTGATTGAGAAGCAGATCGCATTCAATTGCGTCCCCCAGGTCGATCAGTTCCTGGACGGCGGCCGCACACGAGCGGAGCTTGCGCTGCACGCTCGGCTGCGTCGCGTCCTCGAGGATGAGGGACTCACCGCCGATGTCACGGCCGTACGGGTGCCGGTGTTCTATGGCCACTCTGCAGCCGTGCACCTGAGGACACGCGCGCCGATAGATGAAGCCCGGGCGCGAGCGCTGCTGCAAAACGCGCGCGGAGTCACAGTTCTGGACGAGCGCAGACCCGGGGGGTACCCCACCGCTGCCACCGAGGCAGCGAACCGCGACACAGTTTATGTGGGGCGGATACGTGAAGATATGTCGTACGGCCGCGGACTCAATTTATGGATCGTTGCAGACAACGTACGCAAAGGCGCAGCTACGAATGCAATTCAAATTGCGGAAGTTTTGGTCCGCGAGTATTTATAAGTTATATTCCCGTCCGTAGCATGGACGACCGGAAGGTTCTCCATGCTATTGTTTTTGCGGATGATTTCTGCCGGCCTGTACGATCCGGGGTGTTGTAATGGTTGCCAAATCCGTCAAGTGGGCGGTCAAGTGCGCTCTGGCCGGGCTGGTCATCTGTCCACCAGCTGCGCTGGCGCTGGGTCTCGGGGACATCCGTCTCAACTCCTCGCTCAATGCGCCGCTCGATGCGGACATCGAGCTGGTGGGCGCGACGCCCGATGAGCTCGCGAGCCTCAAGGCGCAGATTGCCTCGCGCGACACGTTCGCCCGCTACGGACTCGATTGGCCTGCTTTTCTCGGCAGCATCACGCTGAAGGCCGCGAAGACGCCCGACGGTCGCGACGTGATCAAGCTGCACTCCGCGGACGTGATGACCGAGCCGTTCATCACGCTGCTGGTGGAGGTCACCTGGGACCGCGGCCACAATCTGCGCGAGTACACCGTCCTGCTCGATCCTCCGGTCTACACGCCCAACGCCAGCCAGGTCGCCAACGCACCGGTTGCTGCGCCGAGCGCCGGCGGCAGCGCCCATCAGGGCACGATCGAGCGCGCGGGCACCCCAGCCCCGGCAGCCCCGCCACCCCCGAGCAGCGCCGAGTCGAGCGCGAGCAGCGCTCCCGCATCGGCCAGCACGGCACAGAATGCCTCCGCCGGCGCCGGCTCCTCCGAGCCGGTCACGAGTGAGTCGCACGAGGCAGCGGCGGGCGCCGCAGGCTCGCAGCCCGAGAGCGTCGATGTGCACCGCGGCGACTCGCTGTCGAAGATTGCGATGCGCATCGTGGGTGCCAGTCGCGCCGAACAGCGCCGCTGGATGGTCGCCACCTACCAGGCCAACCCCGACGCCTTCGGGCACAACATGAATCTGCTGCGCTCCGGCGCGGTGTTGCGCGTGCCCTCGAGCGCCGACGTGGCCGCGATCAGCGTGCACGATGCGGCGGCCGAGGTGCATCGTCAGTACGCCGCCTGGCGTGGCTCGGCAGCACCGGCGGCGGGCTCCACGAGCGAGTCGGGTCGGCTGCGGCTCGTCACCCCGGCCGAGGCCGCGGGCGCGGCGGGTGCCGCAGGCGGTGCCGCCGCGGGTGCCAGCGGTGCCGGCGGCGCCGATGTCAAAGCCCTCGAAGGTCAGGTGCAG
>DATJSR010000179.1:0-2886 GCA_035504015.1 Steroidobacteraceae bacterium | reverse complement strand
CGCGGCGCGCGGCTCCACGGGCAATCTCGGCTTCGAGGTCTGGCAGCAGAGCGGTCATGCGAATCATTTCGATCTGGTGTCCGCTTGGGAGAGCTTGTCCGCCTGGGAGCGCTTTCGGGCGCAGGACGCGTATCGCAGCTTCCGCCAGAGTATCGGCGCGCGGCTCGGCTCCCCGTACGTCGATCGCGAGTACCGCCCGCCCGAGCGCTGAGCGCAGCAATCGGGTGGACCAAAGGCAAGCTAGCGCCTGCAATGAGGGCCTGATCACGCGTGTTAGGCTAGCGAGATGCATCTCGAGGGGATTCCCATGTGGCATTCGGGGCGAGCAAGCGTTGCGGCGCGCGATGCGTTGCTCGAGCTTGCAGCAGGCAGAGCGCGCGCCTACCTCGCGGGTCTGGATGAGCGCTCGGTCGCGCCGGTCGCAGGATCGGTGCCGGCTCTGCAGGCACTGGATGAGGATCTGCCGCAGCAGGGAGCCGACGCCGAGCAGACCCTGATGCTGCTCGATCGGGTGGTCTCACCAGCCACGATGGCGATGGCCGGCAGGCGCTTTTTCGGCTTTGTCATCGGCGGCTCGCTTCCCGCGGCGCTCGCGGCCAACTGGCTCGCCAGCGCGTGGGATCAGAACGCGGCGCTCTTCGAGGCGACCCCGGGCGTCTCGCGGGTCGAGGCCGTGGCTGCGCGCTGGCTGCTCGAGCTCTTTGAGCTGCCGCCGAGCTGCGGAGTGGGCTTCGTCACCGGCGCCACCGTGGCCAATTTCACTGCGCTGGCCGCGGCACGCCACGCGGTGCTCGCACGCGTGGGTTGGAACGTCGAGGCGGACGGGCTCTTCGGTGCCCCGCCGATCAGCGTCATCACGGGCGAGGAGGCCCATCCGACGCTCTTCAAGTCTCTCGGCATGCTCGGGCTCGGCCGCTCCCGCGTGCAGCGCGTACCGGTCGATGCGCAGGGTCGCATGCGCGCGGACGCCCTACCGCGCATCGCGGGCCCCACGATCGTGTGCTTGCAGGCGGGCAACGTCAACACAGGGGCTTTCGATCCCTTCGAGCCGCTCATCGAGCGCGCTCAGGCCGCGGGCGCGTGGGTGCATGTCGATGGCGCCTTCGGGCTGTGGGCCAAGGCGGCACCCACACGCCGGCCGCTCGCGCATGCCATGGAGCGCGCCGACTCCTGGGCCACGGACGGTCACAAATGGCTGAACGTGCCCTACGACAGCGGCTTCGCCTTCTCGCGCGATGCACAGGCGCTGCGCGCTGCGATGGCGGTCACGGCCGACTATCTGCCGACCGAGAGCGCACATCGCAATCCGTGCGATTACACACCCGAGCTGTCCCGACGTGCCCGCGGCGTGGATGCCTGGGCGGCGCTGCGCACCTTAGGACGCAGCGGACTCGCGGAGCTCCTGGAGCGCAACTGTCAGCAGGCGCGTTGCTTCGCGCAGGGCCTGCAGGCGAGTGGGCACGAGGTGCTCAACGAGGTCGTGTTGAATCAGGTGCTGGTGAGCTTCGGCTCCCCCGAGCGCACGCGCGCCGTCATCCAGGCACTGCAGCAGGAGGGCACCTGCTGGTGCGGAGCCACGGTGTGGCAGGGCCATACGGCGATGCGCATCAGCCTCTCGAGCTGGGCGACCGCCGATGAGGATGTCGAGCGCAGCCTCGAGACGATGCTGCGTGTGGCGCGCACGACGGATGCCGGGGCGCGATGAGCCGAGCTCGGCCCAAGCGTGCCCCGCAGCGCGCCGCTATTTTTCCGGCTTGTACGAGAATTTCTGGCCCGCGACGGCCGCCTGGTACATGAGCCCGCCCTTGGCGAGCGTGAACACCGCGATCCCGTCCTGATAGTGACCCAGGGTGCGTGCATCGTGCTGCGTGGCACCCGCGGCCGCATCGCTACCCTCGGTTCCAGCGGTTGCCGAGGCGCTGGCGGTGATCGCCACCGCTCCCACGTCGGCGCTCAGGGCGAAGTTGCCGGACTCGAAACGCTTGAGGACGCCCGCGTCCTCAAAAAAGATGATCTCGCTGTAGGCCTGGCCTCCGGCCTGAAATCCGACGCTCACCTGCGTCATCGAGCTGTCGCCGATGTAGTTGCCGTGCTCGAATACCCTGCCGTCCCCATGGGCCGCCCCGACGATGAAGCCGCCTTTGCCGATGGTGGGAAACACGGCATAGGCGTAGGCGGACTTGAAGAAGGGCGCGCTCGCGCCCGCGTTCTTGAAGACCGCGACGGTGTCGACGTACTCATCGGCGAATGCCGGGGCGAGCAGCCCCGTGAGCGCGCCGAGGATCAACGCTGCCCGGTTCAAGCTCTTCATGATCTGCTCCCTGACGAAGTGGCTGGAGCGGCAAACGCTTCTGCGGCGCGCCTGTTCCGAAGCTTAGCTAATCCGCACAGCAGCAGGTGAGGGCGGGTGGCGTCAGCTGCGACGCGACCTTCGCTTTACAGGGGCTGGCTTCGGCGGCTTGGGCGCCTTGGCGGTTGCCTCGCGGGAAGGTCCCGTGATGGCCGCGAGCAGCTGTTTCTCCGGTGCCGAGCACACCGTCAGCACCCGACACCGCCCCTCGCCGGCGGCGATGTAGGCATGCCCCATGTCGCTGTCGAAGTAGATGGAGTCGCCGGCTCTCAAACGCACGGGCGCGTACAGGCTGGTGTACAGATCGACCTCACCTTCGATCACGAAGGCGTACTCCTCGCCCGGGTGGCGCACGAGCTCACCGAACTCCTCGAGGCTGCGCGCGCGCAGCTCCGCCACGATGGGAATCAGGCTCTTGTTGAGCAGATCCCACGCCGGATACAGATGCGAGTAATTCTGTGTCGTGATCGCCTTGCCTTCCCCGGCGCGCGCCAGCGCGCGGCGTCCGCGCACGTTGCTCTCCGGGTTCGTGCCCG
>DATJSR010000178.1:0-10004 GCA_035504015.1 Steroidobacteraceae bacterium | reverse complement strand
AGCGGCGCGCGTCAATCCGGCACGTAGGTCTGCATCAGGCTCTGGTAGGCCCCGGCGATGAATGCCGAGACGCCCTGCAGCTCGTCCTCGTATGGCTTGAGCGGCCGCGCGGCGACCGCATCGGTGCGCCCGTAGCCTTTGTTGAAATACACGAACATCTGCGTGAAGAGCTTCTGATAGATGTCGCGGTAGCGCACGATGTCCGCACCGCTGAGCAGCTTGCCATCCGCCGGCACGATGCGGGTGTCGGGCCTGACCACCGAGGCGAGCTTTTCGTAGGCGCGCACCAGGCCCCCGAGCCAACCGCCGTTGTGGATGTCGAGGACCGGCCAGTGGCTGCCCGATACCGGCCCGCCAGCGACCAGAACGTTCGCTTCGGGGAAGTGCACATAGAGATCGCCGTCGGTATGCGCCGCCGGCAAGTAGTCGTACTCGATGTGCTGGCCTGCAAATTCGAGCGTACCCGAGGTGCGCGTCGTCTTGGTCGCACGAGCCTTCTGCGGCAGCGGTCCATACGTGCCCTCGTAACAGACGGAGGTGGCCTTGCGCCCCTCGTAAAGGCGCGTCACCTCGTGCGCGATGATGAGCCCCCCCTTGCTGCCGACCGGCAGGTTCGAGCCCGTCTGCTCGGGATGCCAGTGGGTATTGATGAGCGTGCTCACGCGATCGCTGCCCGTGGCCTGCCCAACCGCCTTGAGCAGCGCCCTGGAGTTGACCGCAAGCCCTCC
This sequence comes from Steroidobacteraceae bacterium, assembly GCA_035504015.1. Taxonomy (GTDB): domain Bacteria; phylum Pseudomonadota; class Gammaproteobacteria; order Steroidobacterales; family Steroidobacteraceae; genus JASHUC01. The sequence goes on along the minus strand of DATJSR010000178.1, from coordinate 9,276 downwards.
ATCGATCAGCAGCGCGCCGCTGGGCCCGGGCAGCGCGATGACGTTGCAGCCGGCGCCCTGGATGAGTGTGATCCCACCCTGCTCCTTGGGCGTGAGCGTGGTCAGCGTCAGGGCGGCGGCATCCGCAGCGAGCGCGCGCTGCCACGGCATGAGCGCGCCGAGGGTCCCCACGGTGCCGGCCGCGGAGGCAGCGCCCAGCATCTGGATGCTGCCTGCGAGCAGGCGACGGCGCGAGAGCGGCCGGGTCATCGCTGGACTCTGGCCACCGGGGGCGTCGCGGCGCGGGGCGCCGAGAGGCTCGGCGCGCTCGGTATCACGCCCTGCGCCGCGAGGAACTTCGGCAGGTCCCCGGGCGGATACATCGGCGGATATTTGGTGCTGGCAGCCATCAGGCCATCGCTCGGCTGGAGCGGCCAGATGGTGGCTTCATAGCCGATCGGCGGACCCACCGGCGGCCAGTCGGGTGTCTTCGCCAGCTCGACGGTGGCGCCAGACTCGCGCAGTACTTTCGCCAGCTCCAGCTTCGGCGGCTGTGCCTGCTGCAAAAAGGGCACGTAGCCGCGTCCCATGGCGTAGTCGAGAGCCGTGAGCCCATCCGGGTCGCGGGCGTTGACGTCAATTCCCCAGGACACCAGCAGCTTCACGGCCTGGGCCGAGCCGGCGCGCGCGGCGAAGTGCAACGCCGTGCCGCCGCGCGTGCGCAGCAGGTGGTGCTGGATGGACATGATGTTCACGTCGGTGCCGGCATCGTGCAGCAGCTTGAGCACCTCGAGCGCCGCCTGCGGATTGGCGGCGCCACCGCCGCCGAAGGCGCCTCGGCCACCGAGCGCCGCCATGAGCGGCGTCTGGTTGTCGGCCTGATAGAGCTTCGCATCCGCACCGTGCGCGAGCAGCAGCTTGACCAGATCCACGTCGTCCTCGGCGGCGGCCGCCATGAGCGGGGTGGCACCGCGGGCGGCACCTCCGGCGCCTCGACCGGCGGGACGATAGAAGAGCTGCATGTTCGGGTTGGCGCCCTTCTCGAGCAGCAGCGCGACAACGTCCTTGCCGCTCGCCTTATCGGGTGGATCGAGCGGATTTGCGACCGGGCCGCCGCCGAAGATCGAGCGCGGCCGTGGCGGGGTGTTGACCACGGCGGCGTAGAGGGGCCCCTGTCCATAGATGTCCCACTGATTGACGTCGGCGCCGGCCTGGATGAGCCGCAGGGCGATGTCCCAGTTGTTGTTCAGGATGGCGATGGTGACCGGCGCCACGCCATCCGGATCCGGCAGATCCAGGTCCACATGGTGCTTGATGAGGACGTTGACGCACGCCATGCAGTTCTCGCGTGCGGCGTACATGAGCGCGGAGAGCCCGCCGGCGTTGGTGCGCTTGGCGCGGCTTTCGGCGGTGACGTGGCGCTCCCAGTCGCGCCAGATACTGCGCACGTTCGGATCCGCGCCGTGGGAGATGAGCAGCTCCATCATCTCGGGATGGCGCCGGGCGCTCGCCCACATGAGTGCGGTCTGCCCGCCCCACTGCTCGATCGCGTTGACGCTCGCGCCATGGCGCAGCAGCAGCTTTGCCGCCTCGACATTGCCGGTGCGCGCGACGGCCATGAGTGCCGTCTGCCCGTCGGCATTGGGCGAATCCACGTTCGCACCCGCGGCGAGCAGCAGCTCGAGGATCGGGGTGTTGGCCGTGGCGGCCGCCATCTGCACGGGCGTGGCGCCGTAATCGTTGGCTTCGCCCACCTTCGCGCCCGCCTTGAGCAGGCGCTTCACCGCGGCGATGTCGTTGCGATACACCGCCCACTGCAGCGGCGTGCTGCCGTCGGGCCCGCGCACGTTGGGGGCCGCGCCGGGTGCGGAAGGATCGCCCGCGGTCGCATGCGCGGCCGTCACGGCGAGCGCGCCCGCCACCACGATGAGGGCGCACCTGCCCAGGATGCCCGAGCCGAGCCTCAAATCACACCTCCGCGAGCACTCCGGTGCTCAAGGGGAAGTTCTCTACGGGCACACCCACCTTCTGCAGCACGGTCACCAGGATGTTTGCATGCGGGGTGTCCTGCGGGTAGTGCAGGTGCTGGCCGCCCTTGATCCCCCCGCCATGGCCGATGATCGCCTGCGGCAGCGGATCGTTGTTGTGGCGGTCGGAGTTGGCCATGTTGCTGCCGTAGAGGATGACGGCGCTATCGAGCACGGTGCCGCCGCCCTCCTTCATGTTCTTCAGCCGCTCGACGAACTTGGCCATGCGCGCCGTGTGGTATGACTGGATGCGCAGCAGCTTCTCGAAGGCATCCTCCTTCTCGCCGTGATGCGACAGCGGATGGAAGGCCTCCGTGACGTTGAGATTGGTATAGGCGCGCATCGTCGCCTCGTTGGCGATCTTGAACGTCGCCACCCGCGTCTGATGCGTCTGCCAGGCGAGCGCCATCATCTCGAACTGCACGTCGAGCAGCTCGGTAAAGTCCTCCGGCGCCCCGAGGGGCGCATTCGGCAGGTTGCCGAACGACTCGGAGGCCACCTTCAGCTTCTGCACGCGCCGCTCGACCTCGCGCACCGAGTCGAGGTAGTCGCTGACGATCGCGCGGTCGGCGCCATCGAGCTGCCGGGTGAGGTCGGCGGTCGCCTCCTGGGCATAATCGAGCAGGCTCCCCTGCGAATCGATGATGGCGCGGCGCTCGGCGTTGGAATCACCCTGGCCGAACATGCCGTAGAAGACCTTGCGCGGATTGCTCTCCATGGGCGCCTGCTGCACCGGCGTGCGGTAGCAGACCGAGCTGTAGCCGCCAGGCTCGCCGCACAGCTCGAGCGAGGGGAGCGAGGTCTCCTGGCCGATGTGGCGCGCGGCCAGCTGATCCGCCGTGACGCCGATGTCGGTGCCGGGCTTGCGGTCCTGCGGATGCACGCACGACAGCCAGGTGCTCTCGATGATGCCGTGGGGATCGGAGCTCTCTCCACCCTTGTTGCGCAGTCCGGTCACCACCGTCACGTACTCGCGGTAGGGCTCGAGCGGCTTCAAGATCGGCGAGAACTTGAAATCCCGGCCCGTGCCCTCGGGCGTCCAGAACTTCTGCACGGCACCGTGAGGAAAGTAGACGAACCCGAGGCGCGGCTTGACCGCCGCGGGTGTGCTGGCAAGGGCGGTGCCGGCGGGGATCATGGCATCGAGCAGAGGCAGCGCAATGCAGGCGCCGGCGCCCTTGATCACGGTGCGCCGCGAGAGGTGCTTCCTGGTGAGGAACACGGCTAGTTACCTCCTGTGTGAATAGCGGGAGCGGCGAGCGAGGCGCTCTTGACGGAGCTCTGTGAGGGGGGCGCGGGCGGCTGGCGCTCGCGGAAGGCATCGCTTTGCACCACCTGCAGGACGATGAACGCGAAGCGGTCGTGATTCTGCCCGGCCTCGCGCGCAATGCGCCGTACCACCGGCATGTCGTAATAATCGAGCGGGCGGCCGATGGCATAGCACATCAGCTGCGCGGTGAGCGTCTCGACGAACAGCTCCGAGCGCGCCATCAGCGCCCGCCGCAGGTCGTCGGGTCCCTTGATGACGGTGCCGTCCGCGAGCACCCCGCTGGTGTCGATCGGGGTCTTCGTGGCCGGATCGAGCTCGCGGAACTGGCCCACGGTGTTGAAGTTCTCGAGCGCGAAGCCGATCGGATCCATGACACCGTGGCAGGCATGGCAGGCGGGCTGCACGCTGTGCTGCATGACCCGCTCACGCACGGTGCGCGGTGGCTTGCCGTGCACGTTCTCCGCTAGCGTCGGCACGTTCGGCGGCGGTGTGGGCGCCGGTGAGCCGAGGATGCGCTCGACCACCCAGGCGCCGCGCAGCACCGGCGCGGTGCGATCCGGATTGGCGGTGAGCATCAGGATGGCGCCCTTGCCGAGCAGCCCCCAGCGGCGCGAATCGGTGAGCTGCACGCGGCGGAACTGGCCGCCCTTGACTCCCTCCATGCCGTAGAGCATGGCCAGGGACTCATTGAGGTAGGTGTAATCGGCCGTGAGCAGCGCCGTCACCGGCTGATCCGAGCGCAGCACGCTGTCGAGGAACAGCGCGAGCTCCTCCTTGAACAGCGGTCGCGGGTCGAGCGGGCCGGTGGCAAAGGGGAACTGGGCACGGTCGGCGACGATCTCATCGAGCCGTGCAAGGTTCAGCCACTGGAAGGCGAAGCCATCGATGAGCGACTTCGAGCGTGGATCCGCCAGCATGCGCTTCACTTGCGCGGCCAGCACCTGCGGATCGCTCAGGCGGTTGGCTTCGGCGAGCTCGAGCAGCTCCTGATCCGGCAGGCTGCTCCAGAGGAAGAACGACAAGCGCGAGGCGAGCGTCAGATCGCTCAGCGTGCCCGCGGCGGCGGTGCCGGTGCGCATCTGCGGTGCGGGACTCTCCACGCGATAGAGGAACCAGGGGCTCGCGAGAATTCCCGCGACGGCATCGCGGATGCCCGCCTCGAAGCCACCCTCCTTGCGTCCGCTCTCGTAGAAGCCGAGCAGCGGGTGCAGGTCTGCCTCCGTGACCGGGCGCCGGAAGGCGAGTGTCGCAAGATGCTCGATGATGCGGTGCGCGCAGGGCAGCTGCTCCTGCTCACTCGCCGGATGACACAGAAAGATCTTCGCGCGCGAGGGCGAGTCGCTCATGCCGCTGACGCTCAGGGGCCCGCGGATCTGGAAGGCGTGCATGAGCTGCACGCGCTCCTGGCCGCCCTCGAGCGCGGTGACGCGCAGCCGCTCGTCGCTCTCGGCGAAGTCCCGGTGCACGAAGGTGATGGCGATGCGGTGCTGCCCCTGCGTCGCGTGGAAGCGGATGTTGCGCAGGCGGCCGTTGATCTGCTCCACCGCCACCTGCTGCTGCTGATCGATCGCCTTCTGATCGGCATCGCCTCCGATGTGGGTGCGGAAGAATTCCTTCCCATCGAGCAAAGCGACGACCGTGTTGTCGAACTCCATGAGCGGCACGTCGCGCCCGAGCGCGAGGTCACCGATGGTGAGCGCGTAATCCCCGTCGGCGGGAAAGATGTACTCGGCACTCATGCCACCGCGCGTGCCGAAGGGCATGCCATCGCGATACAGCTGCTGGTTGCCCTCCCCCGGATGACCGCGCACCTGCAGCGAGATCTTCATGTCGCCGAGGCTGCCGAAGGTGGTGGTCACCGCGGGGGCGGTGGGGTTGCCCACCGCCTGGGCGGCCACCACGCGCGCTGCATTCACGTATTGATCGATGTAGGACGGGGAGACCTGCAGCCGTGTGGCGTCGGTGTCGTATCCGGTCTTGTGATGATCATCCGGGAGCAGCGCTGCGGCATCGACCTCGAGCCCGAGCAGGTCGCGCACCGCATTCGTGTACTCGCGCCGGTTGAGGCGCCGCAGCGGGATGCGACCGGCTGTCTCGGTGGCGTGACTATCGAGTGTGCCCTCGAGCCAGGAGGTGAGCTCCATGACGGTGCGCCGATCCGGATGCTGCTTCGCGCTCGGCGGGGGCATGAAGCCGCCGCGCAGCTTGGTGATCGCATCCTCCCAGACCTTCGCATCCGCGGGAATCTGCCCGGCGGACATCGAGTCGAAGGCGACTCCGCCTGCCCAGTCGTTGACGTTGTGGCACTCGTAGCAGTAGCGCTGGATGAGCTGCCATTGGGCAGGTGCCGACGGTGAAGCCGCCGCATCGCCGGTGACAGCGCTCGATGGCGCAGCCGCGGAGCTTGCCGGCGAGGATCCCGCGCGCGCGCTGAGCGAGCTCAGCGCGGCGGCCATGAGCAATACGCTGCCTGCGGCCCATACACCGCTCCAGCCCCTCTCACGCTTGCGCTCGTCCTTCAGCATCCGCCCCCTACTCCGCAAGATGCAGTTGATTTGACAGCATACCCAGAACCGACGTGCCCCTGCAGCAGCAGGATACGTGCGAGTTTTCGCAAATCCGCACCCGCCATGGCCGGCTGTCGGACCGTGCTGACCGCCGAGTCACAGTAGCGGCGGACTCCTTATCTATATGTCCTTCAAAATCAAATAACTATATATGTTATGTAAAGTATTGTCGAGTGCACCGGCCGTGGTCCGGGCCGTGCTTGCGGGTGTGGTCGGTGACGCCGCGGAAGGGGTGTTTTATCGATGCTGCACGCTGCGATTCAAGCCGGTGGCATGCCAGAGCTTGCAAGACTTGCGCGAATCTCGCCCAGGGAGCGCCGCTGTCGCCCCTCGGCGGTGAAGTTGCTCGGCTGCAGCCAGGCCTCGAACGCGCGCCTCACGGCCGGCCACTCCTCGGCGAGCAACGCGTACCAGGCCGTGTCGCGGTTCCTGCCCTTGTACACGATGGCGCGACGGAAGATCCCCTCGAACGAGAAGCCGTAGCGCTCGGCCGCCGCCCGCGAGGGCGCGTTGAGGCTGTCGCACTTCCACTCGAGGCGCCGGTAGCCGAGGCCATCGAACACCAGCTGCATGAACAGAAAGATCGCCTCACTGCTCAGGCGTGTGCGCTGCATGCGAGGCGAGAAGGTGATGGCCCCCACCTCGATCACCCCGTGGGTGGGCTCGATGCGCAGGAGCGCCGCCGTGCCCAGGGCGCCACCCGTGGCAGTGTCGATGACGGTGAAGTACAGCGGGTCCTCGCTGCGGGCGAGCGATTGCAGATAGGCCTCGAGCTGCGCGCGGGTCGCGGGGCGCTCCGCAAAGAGATACGTCCAGTCGCGCTCGTCGGCCGATTCGGCGTAGCTCGCGAACAGCTCGGCGGCGTGCCGCTCAACGCTCACCGGCTCCAGGCGGCAGTAGCGTCCCGAGAGCACTTGCCGCATTGGCCGTGGGCGTGGTGTCCAGCCCGGCACCGCAGCGCCGATCGGCTGGCCGAAGCGGTTCTGCCGGCTCGCCGGAGCTTGCGCGCAGGGTTCGGCCGATCCCGCGGGCGAGGTCATGGGGCCGGTGTGGTGGGTGGCGTCATGGCGGGGGATCTTAGCGTGATGTGCGCTGCAGCCGCGCTATCGCGCCGCTGCGCGAGCGGAGACAATGCGAGCCTCACCCAACGACAGGGGCTCACGATGTACGATCCGCGCGGCGTTCTCGAGCTGCTCGACCAGGCCCAGCCCGGCCATACCCTGCCGCAGCGCTTCTACACCGATCCGGCACTCTTCGAGTTCGACATGTCGGCACTGCTGCCACGCAGCTGGCTCATGCTGGGCTTCGAGGCGGAGCTGCCCGACGCCGGCAGCTATTTTGCCGTGGATTTCGGCGCACACTCGGTGCTGCTGGTGCGCGGACGCGATGGCGTCATCCGCGGCTTTCACAACGTCTGTCGCCACCGCGGCGCACAGCTGTGTGCGGAGGGCGACGGCAAGCTCGCGCGCATCGTCTGCCCGTATCACAAATGGACTTACGATCTCGACGGCCGACTCGTCGGTGCGGCTCGCATGATGGAGAGTTTCGAGTTTGCCTCCTACGGCCTGGTGCCCCTGCGCGTCGAGCTCGTCGAGGGCTGCATCTATGTCGCGCTCACGGCGGCGGCGCCCGACTTCGCGCCCTACCGCGAGGCGCTCATACCCTTCCTGCAGCCCTATCGGCTGAGAAGCGCGCGCCTTGCGCACCAGAGCGTGCTCCTCGAGAAGGCGAACTGGAAGCTCGTCATGGAGAACGCGCGTGAGTGCTATCACTGCGCCACGTCGCATCCGGAGCTCAAGCTCAGCTTCCCGGTAGTGTTCAACAAGGGCGTGACGCTCGCCGATGGCGCGCAGCAGGCCGCCTACACCGACACCTTGCAGCGACTGCAGCTGCCCGCCGGTCCGGTTGCCGGCTCCTGGTGGCACATCGCCCGCTATCCACTCAATGCGGGCGTCGACAGCCTCTCCATGACGGGGAGGGCCGTGGTCGCGCAGCGCCTTTTCGATACCCAGGGAGAGCGAATCGGCGGGCTACGCTGGGCCACCGAGCCCAACAGCTTCTGTCATGCCTTCGTCGACTACGCGTTCATGTTCTGCGCCATCCCCGTCGGACCCCAGGAGACGCGTGTCATCTCCAAGTGGCTGGTGCCGGCGGAGGCGCGCGAGGGCGTCGATTATCGGCTCGAGGATCTGCTCGAGGTGTGGACCAAGACCAATCTGCAGGACCGCGACCTGGCCGAGAACAATCAGCGCGGCGTCAACTCACTCGGCTACCGCCCGGGTCCGTATTCCGAGCGTGCCGAGGATCTGGTGATCCGCTTCAGCGACTGGTATCGCCACACAGCGCTCGAGGCGGCGCGCGCGCAACGGTCCCCGAGCGCTGCGACGGGCGCGCAGGTGGCTTCCGCCGGGGCTTAGCGTCCGAGAACCGCCGTGATCGGCGCGCCCGCCTGCGGCACGGCATGCCGATAATCCTTGCCGAAGAAGGCGGCGATGGTCGCGGCGATCTGCGACTGGGTGACGAGAGCCGTTTGTGCGCGCTCTCCGAGGGCGGGAGTGTCCGGTCCCATCACCCCGATCCAGATGTTCTCCGAGCCATGCTCCTCCACCCCGTGCTCCTTCCATTCGACGGGCCCGCTGCCGCGGCCGTGATCGGTGGTGACGATGAGCGTGGTGCGATCGCGATACGCGGGAAGCGCCTGCAGCGTGCTCCACAGCTCGCCGAGGAAGTCATCGAAGCCGTGGGCGCTCTCGAGCACCAGATCGTAGCGGCCCTGGTGCGCCCAGTTGTCGGTCTCGCCGTAGCCGACGAACAGCAGGCGCGTCGAGCTCGACCTGACCGCATCGAGTAGCGGCACCTGCAGGAACGCGTCGTACACGTCCTCGTCGTCCAGGCGCGTGGTCGTGCGATAGAGCCTCTGCAGCAGTGCCTGCGCAGGCCCGGGCGTCCCCTGCTCGGGAAGGGTCCAACCGGCCACCACCGGCAGGTGGCTGCGTTTGACATTGAAGATGTCGTTGAAGGTGGCCCAGGTGGCGAAAACGCTCACGTGCCCGTGCAGCTCGGGAAAGGCATTGAGCCATTCGAAGACCGTTGGATTGGGATTGGGGCCGAACTCGTTGGAATCGATGCGCGGGTCGGGGTGCCCCGTCAGCATCTCGTTGTAGCCCGGATAAGAGAAGGCAAGGCCATTGGTCACCCGCGCGATACTGCCCTTGGCTTGATTGCCGAAGAGCTGACCTTTCACGGCGAGCGTGCCCCACAGGAACGGGAAGAGCGCGCGGCGACGCTCCTGGGGGCTCGGGCGCCAGTACTTGCGCTTGAGGTCCTGCTCCGTCGCCCAGATGCCCCCGTTCTTCTCGTTCATCAGCAGCGGGTCCGCTCCGCTGAAGACCTCCTGCCAACGCAGACCATCGCTCACCACGAGCACAACGTT
>DATJSR010000177.1:0-3927 GCA_035504015.1 Steroidobacteraceae bacterium | reverse complement strand
GGCATGCAGGGGTAGAAGCGAAAGTCCGGGTACTGCTGGCGGTGCGCGCGAAAATAATCGCATACCTCCGCGATGCGCTCGTGCGTGGTGCACATGAAGGTGCGGATGCCTTCGGCATAGGCGGCCTCGAGCACCTCGATGATCGCCGCGATGCCCTGGAAGCGCATCGCCTGTGCGCGCGCCTTCTCCTCCGACATGTGATTGACGCCGAAGAACTGATTGTCGCCCAGCAGAACCCTGTCCATGCAATGCTCCGGTCGCTCCCCCGCCTCAGCTACGCTGCGCCTCGCCGGCCCCGCAGAGCCGATCGAGGAGGCTCTGCAGCCGCGAGCGCGGCCGCCGCGGGCCGCTCGGTGAGCGCCCGTCCGTGCCCGGATGCAGCTCGCCGAGATCGACTCTGGTGCGCGGCTTGCCGGCATCGACGCGCATCATGGCGGCGACGAGGCCGGTATCGCTCGCCGTGCGGAAGTTGCTGAGCGCGGTCGCCCCGGTACGCACGCATTCGACGAAGTGAGCGATCTGCGCCGAGTACTCCTCTCCACGGACATAGAACCACACCGGCTGGGTGAGCTCGGTGGTGTAGCGGACGTTCCAGCCCTCCTTGAACCCCTGCGCCTGCTGCGGCAACTTGCGCAGATACAGCTGGATCTCCTGTCGATCCACGTTGATGCGGCCATTGGTGCCCCATACGCTCACGCGCAACGACATCTTGCGGTAGGTATCGTCGCTCCAGTTGGTCGCGAGCTGTCCTTGAAAGCCCTCGGAGAAGTGGAAAGTGGAGTAGATCTCGTCGTCCACGTCGCTGGAGAAGACGCTGTTGAGCACCGTGCCGGAGACCGCGCTCGGGCGACCGACCAGGTAATTCACCAAATCGATGGCGTGGCAGGCATAGTCGAACAGGCACCCTCCGCCCTCGTTCTTCTGCGAGCGCCAGGTGCTGCCCTTCGGACGCAGCACCACCGGTCCATAGGCCTCGACCCGCAGGTGGTGCAGCTCGCCGATCAGCCGCTCATCGAGCACTCGCCGTGCCTCGTTGAAGGGTGCGACGAAGCGATAGTGGTAGCCGACCTGGTGGATGCGGCCGCTGCGCTCGGCAAGCGCCGCGAGCTCATAGCCCGTCGCCGGATCGAGGCCGAAGGGCTTCTCGCAGAAGACGTGCAGCCCGCGCGCGAGGGCTGCGGAGACGATCTCGGCGTGGTAGCGCGACGGCGTGGCGACGAACACACAATCCAGGCTCTCCTTCGCGAGCAGCTCCTGGTACTTGGTGTAGCCTTTGACTCCGGTGTATTTCGTCAACAGGTCGACGATGTACGAGGAGGTGTCGGACACCGCCACCAGCCGGACATCCGGGTGCGCATTGACGATGGACTGGTGAGACAGTCCCATCTTTCCCAGGCCGATGATTCCCGCTCTGAGCATTGAGGATTCCGCTGCTTGCAGATAACGCCATCGAGGCTCGACGGCAATGATGGCTGTGAGTGTACTTCGCTCTCCCGGCCATAAACCAGTGGCGCGTCAAGGCCTTGGTCTGCGGCGTGAGCATTTCGTCAGAGCTCCTCGCTCGCAAGCGGCGCTCCCGACCCGCGTTCCGCGGTGGCAGCCTCGCCAGGGCGCTCCCCGGGCGCGGCACATATATTATGGAAGACTGCAACCCGGGCGGTGCGCGATGCGGCAGCAGGCTGCGCGTACAATCGGGCATTCCGGCGCATCGGCAAGATCAGTGCTTTGAAGCTCGCCTACTTCGTCAACGAGTACCCCAAGGTCAGTCACAGCTTCATCCGGCGCGAGATCCTGGCGATCGAGCGGCAGGGATTCGAGGTGTTGCGGATCGCGCTGCGCGGCTGGCGCGGACCACTGCCGGATGAGGAAGATGCGCGCGAGCGGGCGCGAACGCGCTACGTCCTGCGACAGGGCCTCGGAGCGCTGCTGCTCGCCGCTGCCGTCACCTTCCTGCGCGCACCGCGACGCTTCGTCGGCGCGCTGCGGCTCGCTCTCAAGCTCTCACGAGAGGGGGACGGGCGCCTGCCCTACCATCTCGTCTACCTCGCCGAGGCGTGCCGCATCCTGCCTTGGCTGCGGCAATTCGGCGCATCGCTCGTGCATGCCCACTTCGGGACCAATTCGGCGGAAGTGGCACTGCTCGCGCAGGCGCTCGGGGGCCCTCCCTTCAGCTTCACGGTGCACGGTCCGGATGAGTTCCTGCGCCCGCTCGCGCTCGGCGAGAAGGTACGCCGAGCATCGTTGGTGGTTGCGATCAGTCATTTCACGCGCAGCCAGTTGCTGCTGCGATCGCGCCACGAGGACTGGGAGAAGATCAGGGTGGTGCATTGCGGTCTCGAGCCCTCCTATGGCGCGCTTGCCACGCGTCCGCTGCCGCGGGAGCCACGGCTGGTCTGTGTCGGCCGGCTCTGCGAGGCCAAGGGCCAGCTGCTGCTGCTCGATGCCGTGGCGCAACTCGCGCAGCGGGGAGTGAGCCTCGAGCTCGTGCTCGCGGGCGATGGCCCCCTGCGCGGGGAGCTGCAGTCGCTGATCGATCGCTATGGGCTGCGGGATCGGGTACGCATCACCGGGTGGATCAGCAGCGACGCGGTGCGCGAGCAGATCGAGGCGGCGCGAGCGCTCGTGCTTCCGAGCTTCGCCGAAGGATTGCCGGTGGTGCTGATGGAAGCGATGGCGCTCGCCCGACCGGTGCTGAGCACCTATATCGCAGGCATTCCCGAGCTCGTGCTGCCCGGGGAGAACGGCTGGCTCTGCGCAGCCTCCTCGCGCGAGGAGCTGGAGCGTGCGCTCGTGGACTGCCTCGCGGCGAGTCCCGAGCGGCTGGAGCAGATGGGAGCGGCCGGGCGGGCGCGGGTTCGGGAGCGACACTCGATCGATGTGGAGGCCGCCAAGCTCCTCGAGCTGTTCCGGCAAGCAGCCACGAACGCGCAGGACGGTGCGCTCGCGGAGCCAAACGCGCGCGCCCCGGCAAGCCCACCCGCGCATCCGCTCACGGAATCGCGAGACTGACCGCCGGCGTCGGTGCGCTCTGCACGCCAGCGCTCGTGTAGGCGCTCACGGCGAAATACCAGGTACCGGCCGCGAGGTTGCTGAACGTGTAGCTGGTGGTGGCGGGATTGGAGATCTGCACGCTCTGGTCGAGCTCGCTGGCACTGGTTCCGTAGCTCAGCGTATACCCGGCGAGGTCGCTGAGCGCTGCACCGTTGGTATTCGTCGTCGGTGCGCTCCAGTTGAGCACTGCCTGCCCGGGTGTGCCACCGCTCGCCGCGCCCACGACGATACTGAAGCTGCCGAGCGTCGCGCTGGTGGTGCCGTCACTGACACTGATCACGATGCCCGTGCTCGTGCCGACGTTGCCCGCGCCCGGGGTGCCGCTGAGCTGGCCGGTCGATATGCTGAAGCTCGCCCAGGCAGGCTTGTTCTGGATGCTGAAGGAGAAGGTCGCGTCTTTAGGGCCACTTACCGTCGGCGTGAAGACGTAGCTCTGCCCGACGACCGCCTGAGTCGTCGGCTTGCCACCGATGGTGAGCGGCACCGATAACGCGCGCTCGCGCGATAAGCCCGCGGCGCCGTCCATCGGGACGTGGGTTGCCGGATCGCTCGTGTCGTCGCCGCCGCAGGCTGCAAGCAAGGCGCAAGTCAGGGCACACGCCAGGAAAACACGAAGCGCGGTGCTGCCGCGCGGGCCTGAGACCATCTGTCCACCTCTTGTCTTCGATGACACCGTCCACGGAGCACGGCGCCTCAGGCATCGAAGGCGAGAGACAAAGGACAGCGGATTACGTCGAGCGCGCGAGCGAGCTCGGCGGCAACCCCGCTATCTTGCGCTCTCGAGCCACAAGACCGGAGGCTTTGCGTCCCCGCCTCGCGGCGGGTTTGCCCATGCAACGCAAACAAAGCAACGCGCTTAGAAATAATCGCTCGAGC
>DATJSR010000176.1:0-7393 GCA_035504015.1 Steroidobacteraceae bacterium | reverse complement strand
GGAAAAGTGGAGTCATCGCGCCAAGGGCGCCGGCCCCGCGGGCCTTGCGGTCAATCGCGGCTTCGCCTACCTCGATGGACGCCTTTACCGCGGCACTGCCGATTCGCACGTCGTCGCGCTCGACGCCGCAGACGGTCACGTGCTGTGGGATCGGGCGCTCGAGGTGGCGGGACCAGGCATCTCGGTTCCGATGGCGCCGATCGCCGCGAACGGCCGCGTGTACGTCGGCAATGCAGGAGGCGACACCGTGGGCGTCACTGGGCACGTCTATGCGCTCGATGCCCACGACGGGCATCTGATCTGGCGCTTTGACGTCGTCCCGGCACATGGACATGCGCGCACGACCTGGACCAACGCGCGACTGCCGATCTCCGGCGGCGCATTCTGGACCTCGTTCACGCTCGATGAGGCACGGGGCATCCTCTTCGTTCCGGCCGGCAATCCCGCGCCCGATTTCGATACGCTCGATCGCACCGGAGAGAACCTGTATGCCGACTCGGTGATCGCGCTCGATGTCACGAGCGGGCGCATGCTCGGCTACAACCAGCTCGTGAAGCGCGACGATCACGACTGGGATGTGGACAGCGCACCGACGCTCGTCACCACGCGTGCCGGCCGCCACATCATTGCATCGGCGAACAAGGATGGCCTGCTCTCGATCCTCGACCGCTCCCGGATCGAGCGCTCGACGGGCCCGACCGGGGAGCGCGCACCCATCATCCCGCTCTTGTCGCAGACTCCGACGACCACCCGGGAGAATGTGGACGTAGCCCTGTCCCGCGATCATGCAGTGCATTTCTGTCCCGGGATGGGCGGCGGATCCGAATGGAACGGTGCCGCCTTCAGCCCGCACACGAACTCGCTCTTCGTCGGGGCGGTCGACTTGTGTGCCCGCGTGCAGCTGGTACGCGAGCTCACGGTACCTGCCACCGGCCAGGTCTGGTTCGGCAGCTCGGGATCCATGGAACAGATGATCGATCCTGCGGCGACCGCTCGCGGCTGGCTCAGCGCATTCGACGCGGAAAACGGACATATGCGCTGGCACTTCAAGGCGCCTCACCCGATCGTCGCGGGCGTCACGCCCACCGCGGGCGACGTCGTTTTCACGGCCGATCTCGCCGGGGATGTCTTTGCGCTCGATCAGAACAACGGCCTGGTGCTGTGGCAGACGAGCACGGGGCAGTCGATCGGCGGCGGACTGGTCGTGTACCGCGCGGGCGGGCACCAGCTGCTGGGCGTCGCCTCCGGAATGAAGTCGTTGGCCTGGCCCGGAGCCGCCGACAGGAGCCGCATTCTCGTCTACGGCTTACCCTGACCCCTCACACGCGCTGCCCGATCAGGGCAACGGATGCAACTGCGTGTTGAACAGGTACTGGTCGTGGAAGTCGGTTCGCTCGCCCGGCTTCTTTCCCGCGATCGGCTGCAAGCGCGCCGAGAGGGGCTTGTTCCACTTCCAGGCCAACGCGGCCACATCGCCGAAGATGCGCTCGAGCTGCCCGACGCTGATATCCCCGGGGTAGGGGACGGTGTCGAGCCCGGTGCCGCAGACGGCCGAATAGGCGAGCAGAGCGTCGGTGTTGTAGGTGCCCTCGCTCCAGCGCTGCGCCAGCAGCTTGTCCTCCATCACCGGGACCATGAGTCCGGAGTAGCCGATCTGCTTGACCGGCACCGCCTTCACCGCGCTCGTGATGGCCAGGGCCGCGGTGAGTGTGCCGCTCGAGCCGAATTTCGCGCCGGTATAGCTCTCGATCGCAGCACCGATCGAGACGTCTGCGAGCGGTGCCGGCGTGGGGTCGACACCCATGAAGATCCAGCCCGTGGTTGCGGCTACCTGCGTGCCGACCCTCTCCGCGACTTTGGCGTGGACGGTCAGCTGCGCAGTCAATTGCGACACGGATTGCGGGAAATCGCCGTGAGTGCGCGCAAACACCTCCTGCACGACCTTGGCACCCTCGAAGCCGATCGAGAATCGCCTGCCGCTGCCCGTGTGATAGGTACCCGGGAAGAACGGCCCGTAGGGCTTCAGCATCGCCGTGGCGGTGAAGTTGAAGTTGCCCTGGCTGTGAGGGCTGTGGTCGGTGACATAGCGCACGAGGAGCGCGCTCTGGTGGATCACCCTCCAGTGGATGCCATCCTCCGCCGCGATGATGGCATTCGCCTCGATGTTCGGCAGCGTCGATAGCGCGCGCGCGAGCAACTGCATCGACTTCGGGTCATCCGCATCGCGCATCATCGCGGGCCCGACGCTCGGTAGAAAGCTCTCTTTCACCGACAGGTCATCGAGGGATTTGAGAAGGGCCAGCGCCGCGGTGTCCGATTCGCCGGCGATGAGCTCGGGGAGCGGCTGCGTCACGAGCCGCAAGGTCTCGACCTCGTAACCCTGCGCCTCGAACGCGTGCTTCGCCGCGCGCAGCACGTGCAAGGCCGCCGCGATCTGTGCGCGGTAGGCGTGCGGATCGAGGCGCACGAAGCCCGTGATGGCCCGAACCTTCGGCTTGGAATAGCTCTGCGGCTCGCTCGCAGAAGCCATGCAGGTGATGAGCAGCAGCGCCATCCACAGGCAGTAACGCGCAACGCGATTCATCGGCGGTCTTCCTCTTCGGCTCCGGGTGAGACGCCATCTATCGCGACGATCGAGAATGTCGACTACGCCGTGCCCGGGCCGCGCCTATATTAGCGCCACAAACCTCGAGGAGCCTCCCATGAGCCAGGCAAGCGCAGCCAAGTGTCCCTTCAATCACGGCCCGGGAGCCGGAACGGCGAACAAGGACTGGTGGCCGAACCACTTGCCCCTCGAGCTTCTGCACCAGCACTCCGTGAAGTCCAATCCGATGGGCCCGCAGTTCGATTACGCCCGGGAGTTCAAGACGCTCGACTTCGCGGCCCTGAAGCGCGACATCGCCGCTTTGATGACCGACTCGCAGGACTGGTGGCCGGCGGACTTCGGACACTACGGGCCCTTGTTCATTCGCATGGCCTGGCACAGCGCCGGCACCTACCGCATCGGTGACGGGCGCGGCGGCGGTGGGCGGGGCCAGCAGCGCTACGCGCCGCTCAACAGCTGGCCGGACAACGCCAACCTCGAGAAGGCGCGGCGTCTGCTCTGGCCGATCAAGCAGAAGTATGGACGCAGCATCTCCTGGGCGGATCTGCTGATCCTCACGGGCAACGTGGCCCTGGAGACGATGGGCTTCAAGCCCTTCGGCTTCGGCGCCGGCCGCGAGGACGTGTGGGAGCCGGATCACGATGTATCGTGGGGCGCCGAGAAGCAATGGCTGGCCGCGGACAGGCGCTACGCGGGCGAGCGGGAGCTCGCAAAGCCGTTGGGTGCCGTACAGATGGGGCTCATCTACGTGAACCCAGAGGGCCCGGACGGCAAGCCGGATCCGGTCGCTGCGGCCCGCGACATTCGCGAGACCTTCGGCCGCATGGCCATGAACGACGAAGAGACCGTCGCGCTGATCGCCGGCGGCCACACCTTCGGCAAGACGCACGGCGCGGGTCCGGCATCGCACGTCGGTAAGGAGCCCGAGGGCGCCGACATCGAGGCGCAGGGCTTGGGCTGGAAGAGCACCTTCGGCACGGGTTGGGCGGGAGATGCGATCACGAGCGGTCTGGAGGTGACCTGGACCCGCACGCCGACACACTGGAATCACGATTTCTTCCGCAACCTCTTCGGCTACGAATGGGAGCTCACCAAGAGCCCGGCTGGCGCCTGGCAATGGCGGCCGCAGAACGGCGCCGGCGCCGGCACGGTGCCGCATGCTCATGACGGCTCGAAGCGCATCGCACCTGCGATGCTCACCACGGATCTGGCTCTGCGCGCAGATCCTGCCTACGAGAAAATCTCCCGCCGCTTCCTCGAGCATCCCGAGCAGTTTGCCGACGCGTTCGCGCGGGCGTGGTACAAGCTGACACACCGGGACATGGGTCCGCGAGCCCGCTATCTCGGCCCCGAGGTGCCGGCCGAAGAGCTCCTCTGGCAGGACCCCATCCCGGCGGTGAATCATCCGCTCATCGAGGAGCAGGACATCGCCTCACTCAAGCGCAAGGTGGTGGCCTCGGGTCTCACGATCGCGCAGCTGGTGTCGACGGCGTGGGCTTCGGCCGCCACCTTCCGCGGCTCCGACAAGCGCGGCGGGGCCAACGGTGCCCGCATCCGGCTCGCACCGCAAAAGGATTGGGAGGTCAATCAGCCGCAGCAGCTCGCGCGCGTCCTGAAAACGCTCGAAGGCATTCAGAGTGAATTCAACCGGGCACAAAGCGGCGGCAAGCGTGTCTCGCTTGCGGACCTGATCGTTCTCGGGGGCTGCGCCGCGATCGAGCAGGCGGCCAGCAGGGCCGGCCAGAGCATCGAGGTTCCCTTCACCCCGGGGCGCATGGATGCCTCACAGGCGCAGACCGATGTCGAATCTTTCGCGGTGCTCGAGCCGGTGGCGGACGGCTTTCGCAACTACCAGGGAACGCCCTCCGAGGTGGCCGTCGAGGCATTGCTGCTCGATCGGGCGCAACTGCTGACGCTGACGGCACCGGAGATGACGGTATTGATCGGCGGCCTGCGCGTGCTCGGCGCCACTGTCGGGGAGTCGCAGCACGGTGTCTTCACCAGCACGCCGGGTGCGTTGACCAACGACTTCTTCAAGAATCTGCTGGATATGGGTACGGTGTGGACGGCGACCTCGCCGGCGAAGGAGGTGTTCGAGGGGCGCGATCGCAAGACGGGCGCGCTCAAGTGGACGGCCACCCGAGCCGATCTCGTCTTCGGCTCCAACTCGCAACTGCGTGCCCTGACCGAGGTCTATGGGAGCTCGGACGCGCAGCCGCAGTTCGTCGGCGCCTTCGTCGCCGCCTGGAACAAGGTCATGAACCTCGATCGCTTCGACATCGCCCGCCCTGCGTGGACTCGCTGATCACCGCCGCTGCGCGAGCGCTGGCGATCGGTGACCCGCTGGGAGCCCTGAAGCGAGTCGGCCTGCGCGAGGACCCGCCCGCCCTCGCGCTGCGCGGTACCGCAATGGCCCAGCTTGGCGATCTCGCCCGGGCGAGGGTGCTGCTGCGCAAGGCGGCGCGCGGTTACGGCGTCCGCGAGGCCGTCTTTCGCGCCAGATGCATCATCGCCGAAGCCGAGGTGGCACTCGCCTCCCGGGATCTGCTGTGGCAGCCGAAGGCACTCAGCGCGGCGCGCGCGACACTGGAGCAGCACGGTGACCGGCTGAATGCGGCATTCGCCCGTTACATCGACATCCGCCGGCTGCTGCTCATCGGCCGGCTGCTCCAGGCCGAGCAGGCGCTGAGCGCGCTCGACTCGCAGGCTCTGCCACCGCCGCTGAGGGCGGCCCACGAGCTCATCCGGGCAGGCATCGCCGTGCGGCGCGTCCAGGCCTCAGTGGCGCGCCGTGCACTCATTTGCGCCGAGCGTGCCGCGCGCCAGGCCGCCATACCTGCGCTGATCGCGGAGGTCGATGCCGCATCGCGCGCCCTCGTGACCCCTGTCGCCCGTCTGCTGGCGCAAGGTACGCAGCGAGCGCTCGCACTTGCGCAGGTCGAAGCCCTGTTTGCCTCCGCGGCGCTCATCATCGATGCCTGCCGTTTCAGTGTCCGCCAGGCAGGCGCTACGGTGGGCCTCGCGAGGCGTCCGGTCCTGTTCACCCTTGCCCGGATGCTCGGCGAGGCGTGGCCGGCGGATGTGCCGCGCGAGGCGCTCATGGCCAGAGCCTTCCGTGCCAAGCGCGCCGATGACAGTCATCGCGCGCGGCTGCGCGTGGAGATCGGGCGACTGCGCAGCGTGCTGCGGCAGCTCGCGAGGGTTGTCGCCACCGAGCGCGGCTTCGCACTTCTGCCGCATCGTGCGCACAAGGTCGTCGTCCTGTCGCCGCCGGTGGAGGAGCGGCATGCGGCCGTACTGGCATTGCTTGCGGACGGGGAGCCCTGGTCGAGCTCGGCGCTGGCATTGGCACTTGCAGAGAGTGCGCGAACCGTGCAACGGGCACTCGAGTCGCTTGCCGCGGCGGGCAAGGTGCAAGCGCTTGGCCGCGGGCGAGCGCGTCGCTGGATGACCCCGCCGCTGCCGGGACTCGCGCCAGCTTTGTTACTCCCGGCCGTGCTGCCTGGCGATTTAGGATGACGCCCCATGAAAAGATCGCCTGCCGAAGTCCTGCGCGAGTACGGACCTTTTCCGGGGGTCGACCACGTGCACGGGCTCACTTTCGACGGTGAGCGCATCTGGTTCGCGGCGGGAAATTCCCTTCAGGCGCTCGATCCGAAGAGTGGCAGGACGCAGCGCGCGATCGCGGTGCCCGCGCATGCGGGTACGGCGTTCGATGGGAAGTACCTGTGGCAGATCGCCGAGGATCGCATTCAGAAGATCGATCCGGACACCGGCGGCGTGCTCACCTCCGTTCCCGCCCCCGGCGCGGGTGCAGACTCCGGGCTGGCCTGGCACGAAGGCACGCTCTGGGTGGGACAGTACCGCGAGCGCAAGATCCATCAGATCGATCCTGCGACCGGCCGGATTCTGCGCACGATCGAGTCGCAACGCTTCGTCACGGGGGTCACCTGGGTCGACGGTGAGCTCTGGCACGGCACCTGGGAAGGCTCGCAGAGTGATCTGCGCCGCATCGATCCGGCCTCCGGCGAGCTCCTCGAGAGCCTCGATATGCCCGCAGGCGTCGGCCTCTCAGGACTCGAGTCCGATGGCGCCGATCAGTTCTTTTGCGGCGGCGGCGGAAGCGGCAGGATCAGGGCCGTCCGCCGCCCCAAGCGGCCCGCCGTTCGGGGTCCTTCGAAGCGCTGACAACTGCGGGCGCATCGCCGCGCGCTTCGGGACTTACCGGGATGGCACCTCGAGCTCCGCCCAGGTGGAATCGCTCAGGTGCTCATCCATCGACTTACCCGGTGCACACTCCTTCGAGAAGTACTGGGACTGCATCGGGCCGAGGTTGCGGCGTCGCTTGTAGACGCTGGCGTAGTAATCGAGGGCATTCTGCTTGGCGATGCCGTCGGGTACACCGAGCAGCTTCGCTGCGCGGTAATTGCGCTGTACGGCCTCGCATTCGGTGAGGGCTTCGTTGCGCTCTCCGCGCACGTGCATGCTCTCGTGAGTGAAGAGCCCGAGACTCCACAGATCGTGCGGCGTCGCGCTGCCGGGGTGGCTCAGATAGGCGCGCAACGTCGCGCAACCGGGCGGCTGAATGAAGATCTTGCCGGTGCGCGGATCCGCGTGGCCGCCGGCGAGCATCTCGGGATCGAACAGCGTGTCGAGCAGCGTATTGCAATGCACGCGGGCCGGGTGATTCTCGGCGAGCTCCGTGGCTCTGGCGGACAGGAAGCGCTCGAAGCTCCAGCGATGCAGCGGCGGCCAGGCAAACAGTGCCGCGAGGCTGAGCGTCATGGC
>DATJSR010000175.1:0-10886 GCA_035504015.1 Steroidobacteraceae bacterium | reverse complement strand
CGCCGCGGCGAGCATGGCCTGCGCCTGCTGGTAGACCTGCTGGCCGATCTCGGTAATGGTGAAGCGCCGCGTCGAGCGCTGCACCAGACGCACCCCGAGCCGCTGCTCGAGCGCGCTCACGTGGCGGGAAAGGCGCGATTTCGGGATCGCGAGCGCCCGACCTGCCGCGGCATAGCCGCCGTGCTCGATCACCTTCGCGAAGTAATAGAAGTCATCGAGCGCCTGGGGCCCGCCCAATGCGGTGGATGCCACTTTGACGAGCCCCTTACGTTGGCGCGTGGCCCTATTGATACCATTAATGGAACTATATGTCCCGATTATGCCTGATTATCTTTTATTGTTCCACGAAGTAGGCTTCTGCTCCACGAGTTCACGGGAGGCCCACATGAGACTGCTTCACATCGATTCGAGCATCCTCGGCGACGGCTCAGCCAGTCGCGCTCTGACGCATGAGATCGTTGCGCAGTGGCGCGCCCGCGTGCCGGGAATCGAGGTGCGTTACCTGGACCTCGGTAGCAAGCCTTTACCGCACCTGTCGGGCACCTCACTCGCGCGTGCCGATGCGGAGGAGGCCGGCCGCGCCGATCAGGCGCTCGAGGATTTCCTGGCCGCCGACGTGCTGGTGATCGGCGCGCCCATGTACAACTTCAGCATTCCTTCGCAGCTCAAGGCGTGGATCGATCGCGTTGCGGTGGCGGGTAAGACCTTCCGCTACACGGCGAGCGGCCCGGAAGGCTTGGCGAAGGGCAAGCGCGCGGTGATCGCGATCTCACGGGGCAGCGTCTACCCTGAAGCTTCCCCGGCGGAATTCGTGGAGCCCTATCTGCGGCACCTGCTTGGCTTCCTCGGGATCGAGGACGTAACGTTCGTGCGAGCCGAGGGGCTGTCCGTGTCGCCCGAGCATCGCGAGCGCGGACTGGGGCGGGCGCTGGCGCTTGCCTCGCAGACGGTCGCCGGTATCGCAAGCGCCGCTTAGGAGGTGGCTTATGAACGACTCAGCAAAACGTCACGCGGCAACGAACGCGGGCGCCGTGCGCGCCATCAGCCGCACCGTGCGCGGCATGCCGACCTCCGATGGCGCGGGCGTCAAGCTCACCCGGGTCATCGGTCAGCCGCAGCTGCCGGATCTGGATCCCTTCCTCCTGCTCGATGAATTCGGCACGGACAATCCGGGCGATTACATCGCGGGCTTTCCGGAGCATCCGCATCGGGGCTTCGAGACGGTGACCTACATGCTCGATGGCCGCATGCGCCACCGCGACAATCACGGCCACGAGGGCGTGCTCACCCCCGGCAGCGTGCAGTGGATGACGGCCGGCCGCGGCATCATCCACTCGGAGATGCCCGAGCAGCAGGAGGGCCGCATGCGTGGCTTCCAGCTGTGGCTGAATCTGCCGGCGCGCGACAAGATGACCCCGCCCAGATATCAGGAGTACGCGCCCGAGAGCATCCCCGTGGCGCATCCGGCCGAGGGCGTCGACGTGAAGGTGATCGCCGGAACGGTGGGTGAAGTGCGAGGACCGATCTCGCAGCCTGCGACCGAGCCCACCTACCTCGATGTGGCGTTGCGCGGGGACGCGCGCTTCGGGCAGTCCCTGCCGAGCGAGCACGCCGCGTTCGTGTTCGTCTACGAGGGTGCGGTGCGCGTGGGCGCAGAGCCCACGGCCCGGGTGCTCGAGACACACGAGCTTGCCGTGCTTGGCCCTGGGACCGAGGTGCTGCTGCAGGGCGTGCCCGGGAAGTCCCAGCCTGCCCGCGCCATCCTCGTGGCGGGGCGGCCGCTGCGCGAGCCGGTGGCGAAGTACGGCCCGTTCGTCATGAACACGCGCGAGGAGCTGATGCGCGCCTTCGAGGACTATCAGAACGGACGGTTCTGATCGATGGGCCTCAGCCCTTCGAGCCCGCGCGCTTGTAGGTCTGCAGTCCCGGCCGGATCGACTTCTCGTCGAGAAACTGCCGCAGGCCCTCGAGACGTCCCTTCTCGGGGTCCTTGTAGCTCGCCTGGTCGACCTTCGCGTAGAGGTAGTCCTCGGCCTGCTCCCAGGTGAGCTCGCGGCAGCGTTTGAAGCTCGACTTGGCCGTGCGCAGCGCGACGGGGTTCTTCTGCAGCAGCACCTTGGCAACCGCCACGGTCTCCTCGCGCAGCTTGGCGCGCGGCACGCTCTTGTTGACGAGCCCCATCTGCGCGGCCTGGGCGCCGGTGAAGGTCTCACCCGTCATGATGTAGTAGAGCGCCTGGCGATGACCCATGGTGTCGGCCACGGCCTTGCTCACGAGGTTGCCGGGGGGGATGCCCCAGTTGATCTCGGAGAGCCCGAACACCGCCTCGTCGGCGGCAATCGCCAGGTCGCACGCGACCAGCGGGGAGAAGGCACCCCCGAAGCACCAGCCGTTGACCATGGCGATGGTGGGCTTGCTGTACATGCGCAGCAGCTTCCACTGCCAGTACGAGGCGTCGCGCCGCACCTTCTCGTGAAAGACCTCCGGCTGCTTCTCGGTCTCGCGGAAGTACTCCTTGAGATCCATGCCGGCGGTCCATGAGTCCCCCGCGCCGGTGATCACGACCACCTGAGCGGCCGCATCGAGCTCGAGCGTCTCGAGCACCTCGCCCATCTCCCGGTTGAGCGTCGGGCTCATGGCGTTGCGTTTGTCGGGACGATTGAGCGTCACCCAGGCGATGCCCTCGCTCACCTCGACGAGAACGGTCTTCCAGCGCTTGTCGTAATCGGCCATGGTCGCCACCTCGCTGATCGCTGCAGTATCAGGTAACCTGATACCGCTTCATGATAGGCTCGCCGCTCATGAAAGGGAAGTTGGCCGCTCGCAGCGCAGCGCAGGCACCCAAGCGAGGGCCCCGGGGTCCATACGGCAGCGCATCCGGCACGGCCTCGGGCGCCGCCTCCGGCCCCGGCGGGACGCGCTCGGCCTATGCGGTCGGCAGGCTCGAGCGCGCCTTGCGCCGGCAGATGAGCGCCGTCACGGCCGCGGCGGGTCTCACCGTGGCGCAGTACACGGTGCTCTCCGTGCTGCGCGCCCGCGGGCAGCTCTCCAACGCGCAGCTTGCGCAGCGCGCGCTCGTCTCCCCGCAGGCGATGAACGAGATCATCCAGGAGCTCACCCGCAAGGAGATCGTGCAGCGGCAGCTCGATCCGGCCCACCGCCGTATCGTGCGCCTGATGCTCACCCCGCTCGGCGTGCGCCGCTTTGCCAGCTGCGACGCCGCCGTGCGCCGCCTGGAGCGGCACATGCTGCGCGGCTTCTCCGAGCGCGAGCGCGGCGAGCTGCAGCGCATGCTGCGTCTGTGCACGCAGCGTCTCGAGGCCCCTGCGAACCTACGGTTGACCGCGGCCGCGAGTCGTACTACGGTGCAAGGCAGCTAGGGGAGCCCCGGCAGGGGGCTGAGAGGCCATCGAGGCGCAACGGCGTCGGCGTGGCGACCCTTAGAACCTGATCCAGTTCATGCTGGCGTAGGAAAGTTCGCTGGGTCGCGGCCGCCTTCACTCCCTCTACTTCGGCCGTGGATTCCATCCTGTCCTCGAGCGCCGCGCTGGGT
Organism: Steroidobacteraceae bacterium; assembly: GCA_035504015.1. Taxonomy (GTDB): domain Bacteria; phylum Pseudomonadota; class Gammaproteobacteria; order Steroidobacterales; family Steroidobacteraceae; genus JASHUC01. The sequence continues at coordinate 7,333 of DATJSR010000175.1, read as the reverse complement.
CCTTCGTGCCTCACGAGGAGTCGCCCATGAATGCCGCCGTTCCGCTCTCGGTCCCGACCAACTCACTGCCCGCCTCACGCAAGATCTACGCGGCGGGTGAGCTGCACGCCGATGTGCGCGTGCCGATGCGGGAGATCTCCCTGCACCCCTCATCGGGCGAGCCTGCGCTCAAGGTGTACGACTCCTCGGGGCCCTATACCGATCCGGATGCGAGGATCGACATCACGCGCGGCCTGCCGCGGCTGCGCGAGCGCTGGATCGGCGCCCGCGGGGATGTGGAGAGCTACATCGGCCGCAGCGTGCAGCCGGTCGACAACGGACTGGCATCCGGCTCGGCAGGTGCGCCGGAGTTCCCGCAGGCGCGGCGGCCGTGGCGCGCCCGCGCCGGGGCTGCGGTCACCCAGCTCGCCTATGCCCGAGCGGGGATCATCACCCCGGAGATGGAGTTCATCGCGATCCGCGAGAACATCGGCCGCGAGCGCCGCCTCGCGAACGCGACGCGCGACGGTCAATCCTGGGGTGCGAGCATCCCCGAGTACGTGACCCCCGAGTTCGTGCGCGCCGAGGTGGCCGCCGGACGCGCCATCATCCCCGCCAACATCAATCACCCCGAATCCGAGCCGATGATCATCGGGCGCAACTTTCTGGTGAAGATCAACGCCAACATCGGCAACTCCGCAGTCACCTCCTCGATGGCGGAGGAAGTCGACAAGATGGTGTGGGCGATCCGCTGGGGCGCCGACACCGTCATGGATCTGTCCACGGGGCGCAACATCCACACGATCCGCGAGTGGATCCTGCGCAATGCGCCCGTGCCGATCGGCACCGTGCCGATCTATCAGGCGCTCGAGAAAGTCGGCGGCATCGCCGAGGAGCTCACGTGGGAGGTGTTTCGCGACACGCTCATCGAGCAAGCCGAGCAGGGTGTCGACTACTTCACCATCCATGCGGGGGTGCGGCTGCACTACGTGCCGCTCACCGCCAACCGCGTCACGGGCATCGTCTCGCGCGGTGGCTCGATCATGGCGAAGTGGTGCCTGGCGCATCACCGGGAGAGCTTCCTGTACGAGCATTTCGCGGAGATCTGCGAGATCTGCCGTGCCTACGATGTCAGCTTCTCCCTCGGCGATGGGCTGCGCCCGGGCTCGATCGCCGATGCCAACGATGCGGCTCAGTTCGCCGAGCTCGAGACGCTCGGGGAGCTCACCCAGATCGCCTGGAGGCGCGACTGTCAGGTGATGATCGAGGGCCCCGGTCACGTGCCGATGCACAAGATCAAGGAGAACATGGACAAGCAGCTCGCCACCTGCGGCGAGGCCCCGTTCTACACCCTCGGGCCGCTCACCACCGACATCGCGCCCGGCTACGACCACATCACCTCGGCGATCGGCGCCGCGATGATCGGCTGGTTCGGCACGGCGATGCTCTGCTACGTGACACCGAAGGAGCACCTGGGGCTGCCCGATCGCAACGACGTGAAGACGGGCGTCATCACCTACAAGATCGCCGCGCACGCGGCGGATCTTGCCAAGGGGCACCCCGGGGCGCGCGATCGCGACGATGCGCTGTCGCGGGCGCGTTTCGATTTTCGCTGGGAGGACCAGTTCAACCTGTCGCTCGATCCGGATACCGCCTGCCAGTTCCACGACCAGACGCTGCCCAAGGAGGCCCACAAGGTCGCGCACTTCTGCTCCATGTGCGGCCCCAAGTTCTGCTCCATGCGCATCTCGCACGAGGTGCGCGCTGAGGCAAAACAGCAAGGCATGCGCGAGATGAGCGAGAAGTTCAAAGCCACGGGCAGCGAGCTCTACGTGCCGCAAGGGGAGGCGAGTCCGGCGGTCCGCGCGCAGCGCTGAGAGGCCCTGGCCGCTGAGGCAACGATCCATGCGTGAGATGCGCGCAACGGTCCTCGGCGCAGGCGTCGCGGGGCTCGCCTGTGCCGTCGAGCTCGCCGAGCGCGGCGCGCGCGTCGAGGTGCTCGAGCGCGCGACGCAGCTCGGGGAGGGGGGCTGCTCCTGGTACGCAGGCGGCATGCTCGCCCCCTGGTGCGAGCTCGAGAATGCGGAAGCCCTGGTGGCGCAGCTCGGCCACGAGAGCCTCGAGTGGTGGCGCGCGCGCTTTGCCGGAACGCTCACCCGCGGCAGCCTGGTCGTGGCTCACGCGCGCGAGGCGGCAGAGCTCGCACGCTTTGCGAGCCGTACCGAGCGTGCCGCATGGGTCGATGGCGAGGGGCTTGCCCGGCTCGAGCCCGATCTCGCGGGGCGCTTTCAGCGCGCGCTCTACTTTGCCGAGGAGGCCCATCTTGATCCGCGTGCCGCACTCACGGCGCTGGCCGAGCATCTGCAAGGCCTGGGCGGTCGCTTGCGCTTCGGCGTGGCGCCCGCAGCGCTCCCCGCCACTACCGCGGATCACGTGGTCCTCGACTGTACCGGGCTTGCGGCACGAGGCCGGCTGGCCGAGCTGCGCGGGGTCAAGGGCGAGATGCTCATCCTGCGCCAACCCGAGCTCACACTGTCGCGCCCGATTCGGGTGCTGCATCCGCGGATCCCGCTCTACGTCGTGCCGCGCGGAGACGGGGTGTTCATGGTGGGCGCCACCATGCTCGAGAGCGATGCGCCGACCCGCATCAGCGCACGCTCGATGCTCGAGCTGCTGAGCGCCGCGTACGCGCTGCACCCGGCGTTCGGGGAAGCCGAGATCATCGAGATCGGCACGGGTGTGCGCCCGGCATTCCCCGACAACCTGCCACGGCTCATCGAGCGCGACGGGCGGCTCTACGTCAACGGACTTTATCGACACGGCTTTCTGCTCGCGCCGGCGCTCGCGAGCCGCGCCGCGCGCTTCGTGCTCGAGGGACAGCGCTTTGCGGAGGTGATGGACGATGCAAATCCTCGTGAACGGCGCCTCGCGTGAGATCGCCGCCGGCGATCTCGCCGGGGTACTCGAGGAGCTCGGCTACAGCAACGCCGTGGTGGCTACCGCCCTCAACGGGCAGTTCGTGTCCGCGAGCGCGCGCGCGAGCGCGCGGCTGCGCGATGGCGATCGCCTCGAGGTGCTGGCACCGATGCAGGGAGGCTGAAGGTGCCCGCACACACTGAGCACTCCCTCGAGCGGCCGCTGCGCTTTTACGGCTGCGAGCTCAACTCGCGGCTGCTCCTTGGCACCGCGCGCTATCCCTCACCGGCACTGCTCACGCAGGCCATCGAGGCCTCGGGCGCCGAGGTGGTGACGGTGTCGCTGCGACGCGAGTCCGGCGGCGAGCGCGCGGGGCAGGGTTTCTGGTCGCTGATCCGCGGCCTCGGCGTGCGCGTGCTGCCGAATACGGCGGGCTGCCATAGCGTCAAGGAGGCGCTCACCACGGCACACATGGCGCGCGAGGTGTTCAACACCCCCTGGATCAAGCTCGAAGTGATCGGCGAGGACGATACGCTGCAGCCGGATGTCTTCGGGCTGGTGGAGGCGGCACGCATTCTCGCAGGAGAGGGCTTCGAGGTCTTCCCCTATACGACCGAGGACCTGGTGGTCGCCGAGCGGCTGCTGCAGGCCGGCTGCCGCGTGCTCATGCCCTGGGGTGCGCCGATCGGCTCCGGACGCGGTCTCAACAATCTCTTCGGGCTCTCGGCGCTGCGCGCGCACTTTCCCGAAGTGCCGCTCGTCATCGATGCAGGCATCGGCGTACCCTCGCACGCCGCGCAGGCGCTCGAGCTGGGCTTCGATGCGGTGCTGATCAACACGGCCGTCGCCGAGGCGCGCGATCCGGTGCAGATGGCGAGCGCGTTCGCTCACGCGGTGCAGGCCGGCGCGCAGGCGCGCCGTGCAGGCCCCATGACCCCGCGGGATCTGGCGACGCCCTCCACCCCGGTGATCGGGCAGGCCTTTCTCGGCTGAGGCGCCATCAGGAGCGCAAGCCGCACCATGAGCCCAGCCGCGACAACGACCCTTCCGCGTGTTTACCCGATCGTCGATAGCGCCGCCTGGGTCGGCCGGCTCGTGCCCCTTGGCGTGCGCCTCGTGCAGCTGCGCATCAAGGAGGGGCGCGAGGAGGAGCTGCGCCGCGAGATCCGCGCAGCGCGCGCGCACTGCGCGCGCGCCGGCGCGCAGCTCATCGTCAACGATTACTGGCGGCTCGCCCTCGCCGAGGGCTGCGACTTCGTGCACCTGGGGCAGGGGGATCTCGACACCGCGGACGTACCCGCGCTGCGCGCGGCCGGTGTGCGTCTGGGGGTCAGCACCCACAGCCACGCCGAGCTCGAGCGAGCCTTGAGCGTACGCCCCGACTACGTGGCCTTGGGTCCCATCTATCCGACGCTGCTCAAGGTGATGCCCTGGGCGCCGCAAGGCCTCGAGCGCCTCGGGGAGTGGAAGCGGCGCATCGGGACGATTCCGCTCGTGGCGATCGGCGGACTCACGCTCGAGCGCCTGCCGGGCGTCTTCGCCGCGGGCGCCGACGTGGCGGCCGTGGTTACCGACATCGTGCGCAACCTCTCGCCCGAGCAGCGCACGCGCCAGTGGCTGGAGACGGCGGCATGAGCGAGCGCTATGCGCGCCAGATGGTGCTGCCGCAGATCGGCGTGGCGGGTCAGGCACGGTTGGCGCGCTCCGCGGTGCTCGTCGTCGGTGCCGGCGGCCTCGGCTGCGCGGTGCTGCCTTATCTGTGCGCGGCGGGCGTGGGCCGGCTCGTGATCGTGGATCCGGATCGCGTCGAGGAGTCCAATCTGCACCGCCAGCCGCTCTATCGCATGAGCGAGCTCGGTCGGCCGAAAGCCGAGGCCGCCCGCGATGCCCTCATCGAGCGCAATCGCGAGGTTCGGATCGAGGCGCGCGTCGAGCGGCTGACGCCGGCGAATGCGCGAGCGCTCATCGATCGAGTCGATCTTGCGATCGATGCGGCCGACAGCTTTGCGGCCACCTACGTGCTGAGCGATGAATGCCACAGAGCGGGCAAGCCCCTTGTCAGTGCCTCCGTGCTCGGCCTTTCCGGGTACGTGGGCGCCTTCTGTGCGGGCGCGCCGAGCTATCGGGCCATATTTCCGGAGATGCCGCGCCAGGCGGGCTCGTGCGCACAAGCGGGTGTCCTCGGCACTGCGGTCGGGGTCATGGGCACGTTGCAGGCGCACCTGACGCTCGCGCTGCTGTTGAAGCTCGAGCCCTGCGCGCTCGGTCAGCTCGTGACGGTCGACTTTCAAACGCTGCGCTTCGGGGGCTTCGACTTCCTCGGCGCCCGAGAGCCCGAGGATGACTCACTCGCCTTCATCGCCCCCGAGCAGGTGCGCGATGGGGATATCGTCGTCGATCTGCGCTCGCGGACGGAGGCGCCGACTTCTCCCTGGGCCGCCAGCGTGCGCCTGAGCGTCGATGAGATCGAAGCGGGCGCAGGCGAGTGGTCCGCTGAGCCGCGTGTCGTGCTGTGCTGTCGCACGGGCGTGCGCGCCTGGCGCGCCGCACGGGCCCTGCAGCGCCGCGGCCATCCCAATGTGGCGCTCATCGCCTTCGGGGACTGACGCGGCGTCAAGTCGGTGGCCATCCCTCCACGACCCGCCGGCGCCCCTGCCGGCATGCCATCCGGGCATGCACCCGCAAGCGAGCGCCCCGCGGTCCTCGTGATCGCCGGCGCCGACTCGAGCGGCGGGGCAGGCCTCACGCGCGATGTGCAGGTGCTGCGCGACTTTGGGGTGGAGGCACTGTGTGCGGTAACCGCCGTCACGGCGCAGAGCAATGTACGCGTGCAGGCGGTGCATGCCGTGCCGCCAAGCCTCGTGCGTGCGCAGATCGAGGCCGCGCTCGCCACGCGCCCCGTCGCGGCGGTGAAGATCGGCATGCTCGGCACCGGAGGGGTCGTCGATGCGCTCATCGAGGGCCTGCCACCCCGCTCACAGGTGCCCATCGTGCTGGATCCGGTGCTGGTCGCCTCCTCCGGCGGTGCACTCCTCGATCGCGGCGGCGAGAAGCATCTGCGCCAGCGCCTGCTCGCGCGCGTCACGCTGGTCACACCCAATCTGCCCGAGAGCGCACAGTTGTTGCAGGCGGATGTGGCGACCAGTGAGCCGGCGCTCATCGAGCAGGCGCGCCGCATGCTCGCCTTCGGGCCCCAGGCCGTGCTCATCAAGGGCGGACACGCGAGCGGTGCCGAGGCGATCGACTGGCTGGTCTCGGCCGACGGCTCGATCGAGCGCATCGCCACGCCACGAGTGGCTGCGGAGCGGCGCGGCACCGGCTGCACGCTGGCGACCGCCATTGCCGCGGGCCTCGCGCGCGGTGCTACCCTGCAGCAGGCCTGCCGCGAAGCGAAGCGCTACGTGCTCGAGTGGCTACGAAGCTCCTGAAGGAGCGAAGGCAAGGTAGAGCTTGGATGACAGACCCCGATCTTGATCGACGCCGCCTGCTGCTGCACGCCGCCGGTATTGCGGCCGGGGCCACACTCGCGCCCGGCGCTGCCACGGGCGCCCCGCGCGCGCCGCAGACAAGGGCACGACGCCGGGTCATCATCGATACCGATCCGGGCGTTGACGATGCGCTCGCGATCTTCCTCGCGCTGCGCTCCCCGGAGCTGCAGGTGGAGGCGATCACCCCGGTCGCCGGTAACGTAGGCCTGGAGCTGACGCTGCCCAATGCGCTGCGCCTGCTGGAGATTGCCGGGCACAAGGAGATTCCCGTGGCCGCGGGAGCGGCCCAGCCGCTCGAGCGCGAGCTGGTGACGGCGCCCGCGGTCCACGGCAACAACGGCTTGGCGGGAGTCGAATTCCCGCAGCCGACCCTGAAGCCGGTAGCCGAGTCCGCTCATCAGTTGATCCGCCGGATCGTGAGCACCTCGCCAGGCGAGATCTCCCTCATTGCCATCGGTCCGCTCACCAATCTCGCGCTCGCCTTCCGCGAAGATCCGCAACTGCCCGCGCAGCTGCGCGACATCACGATCATGGGCGGCTCGCTCTCGGGCGGCAACATCACCCCGGCGGCCGAGTTCAACACCTATGTCGATCCCGAGGCGGCGCAGATCGTCTATGCCTCGGGCGCGCCGATCACCATGGTGGGACTCGACGTGACGCGTAAGGCGGAGCTCACCGATGCCCACATCCGCACGCTCGAGGCTGCGCGCGATCCGGCTGGGCGTGCGGCCGGGCGCATCATGCGGGCGACGCTCGCGACCGTGCAGCGCACCGGCGGCAACAACGGGCGCGTGCTGGTGCACGATGCCATGACGGTGGCCGCGCTCATCGATCCGTCGCTCGTGCGAGTCGAGAGCCTGCGGATCGAGATCGAGACGCAGGGCGAGCGCACCGCGGGCGAGACCGTCGGCTACCGCAAGGCGCCGCTGCGCCGCTCGGCGCCGCTGCGC
>DATJSR010000174.1:0-6657 GCA_035504015.1 Steroidobacteraceae bacterium | reverse complement strand
ATGCTCGGATCAGCCGCAGTTGCAGGCCCCGTCGAGCCCGTCGGACAATGCATGGACGCAACCGTGGCTGTGCGCGAGGCCCCAGCTCAGTGACGAACCGACGGTGGTGCTGCTTACGGGTTGCCCCCTGCATCGCACTCGTGGTGCTCGCGACCGCCCCTGCGCTTTGTCTCGCCTCCCGGTGGATTGAGGTGGGCAACTCCGGCGTGTCGACCGACAAGGTGATGGTCGATGCGGACTCCGTTCAGAAGGTCGACGAGTTTCGCCTGGCCAATGTCATGACGGTGTACGCCGCGCCACGTACTAACGCCAACGGTATCACCTCGGACCGCCACGTCCGGCGCATCGCCATGGACTGCGCGCACCACACCTTCGTCGGCATCGTCACCATCGGCTATCTCAATGGCAAGCGCAGCGGCTCGAGCCCGGAAACCCAGGACTGGCGGACCAAAATGAAGCCGCTGCCAACGGATGGGATGACCCAGCGTGTATATGCGCTCGTTTGCGGGGCCGCGATTCCGGGCGGCGCGCCACAGGCTAGGCCGGCGGCCTCAACCGGCTCGGGTATCGTGGTGGACGAGCAGGGCGCGGTTCTCACCAATCAGCATGTGGTCAGCGGCTGCAAGTCCCTCACGGTGCAGGGGCTGCACGCCCGGGCGGTCCCGGCGGTGCTCGATGCCGTCGATTCCAAGAACGACCTTGCGCTCATCAAGACGCGCTATGGCGTGCCCGTGGGAGAGCCGGCACGCTTTCGCAGTAACGTGCTGCCCGCCAAGCTCGGCGAGTCGATCGGTGTCATCGGCTACCCGCTGTCGGGATTGCTCTCGGCCGAGCCGAAGGCGACCTTCGGTCAGGTCAACTCCGTCGCGGGGTACAACAACGACTACACGCTGCTGCAGATCTCTGCGCCCGTGCAGCCGGGCAACAGCGGTGGCCCCGTCCTCGACGGTGCGGGGCTGGTCATTGGCGTGGTGGTCTCACAAGCGTCGCTTGCCATGACGGCGCTCGTGGGGAATGTCCCGCAGAACGTGAACTTCGCCATCCGGGGTGAAGTGGCGCAGATCTTCCTCGCGGGCCGCGGCGTCACGGTGCGGACTGGCCGCCACCAGCATCCACTCGCCACCGAGGAGATCGCTGCCGCGGGAGAGAAGGTCGCGGTCTTCGTGCGCTGCTCGCGCGAGTAGCTTGCTCTAGACGCCCTCGAGCAGCTGCACCAAGGCGTCGGTCACCGCCTGCGGCTGCTCGATGGAGGAGAGATGCCCACACTCGGGCACCACCACCTGGCGCGATCCGGCGATGCCGCTGGCGATCTCCGCCGCGCGCTCGGGCGGGGTGAGCTGATCGTCGGCCCCGACCAGCACGAGAGTCGGGCAGCGAACGAGCGCGAGCGTCGGCCGCGAGTCGGGCCGGTGCATGATCGCCGTCTGCTGGCGGATGAAGCCTTCCGCGCCCACCTCGCGCGCCATCTGCCGCAGCAGAGCGCGCAGGTCCGCATCCTCGCGGCGCGATGGATGCACGAGTCTCGGGAACAGCGCATCCGAGACCTCATCGAGTCTGCCCGCGCGCGCCTCGGCGATCTGCGCGCGCCGCGACTCGCTCTGCTCCGGCGTATCGGGGCGGGCGCTGGTGTCGAGGAGCGCAAGGCGCGCGATGCGCTGCGGAGCCTGCCGGGCGATCTCGAACGCGATGTAGCCGCCCATCGAGAGCCCGATGAGCGCGAAGCGTGCCGGGGCGTTCGCAAGGATGCGCCGCGCGATGCCCCCAAGGCTGTCGTCCCAGCTGTGCGCGCCCACCATCACCGGCCCGAAGCGCCACAGTGCAGGCATCTGCTCGGCATACATCCTGGGGCTGCCCGCCAGCCCCGGCACGAACAAGATGGGTAGCTGTGGTTCCACGGCTCGCTCCGGCGAATGCACTCTGGGCGGCTGTCGGCTCGGCGGCTGCTTCAGCTCAGCGCCTCGCGCAGCTCGGCGATCAAGTCATCGACGCTCTCGATCCCCACCGACAGGCGGATTAGGCCCTCGCTGATGCCGAGGCTCGCGCGCATCTCTGCGGGCAGCCCCGAATGGGTCATGAGCGCCGGATGCTCGATGAGGCTCTCGACACCGCCGAGGCTCTCGGCCAGCGAGAACAGCCGGCAGTGCTCGAGAAAGCGCCGCGCATCCTCGAGGCTGCCGCGCAGCTCCGCGCTCACGATGCCACCGTAGCGGCCATGCATCTGGCGCCGCGCGAGCGCGTGCTGCGGATGGCTCGGCAGGCCGGGATAGAAGACCCGGGACACCTTGGGGTGCGCTTCGAGAAACTGCGCGACGGCGAGCGCATTGGCGCAGTGCCGCTGCATGCGCAACGCGAGCGTCTTGATGCCGCGCAGGATCAGAAAGCAGTCGAAGGCGCTCGGCACCCCGCCGAGGCCGTTCTGCAGGAACTTCAGCCGCTCGGCGAGCTCCGCGCTCGCGACGATCGCCGCCCCGCCCAGCGCATCGGAGTGTCCGTTGAGGTACTTCGTGGCCGAATGCACCACGATGTCGATGCCGAGCTCGAGCGGGCGCTGCGCGTAAGGGGTGGCGAAGGTGTTGTCGCACACGCTGAGCACGCCTCTTGCCCGCGCGAGCCGCGCGATCGCCTGCAGATCGACGACCCGCAGCATCGGGTTGGTGGGCGACTCCACCCAGATCATGCGCGTGCTCGGGGTGATCGCGGCCTCGGTGGCCGCCAGGTCCGAGAGGTCGACGAAGCTCACCGCAAGCGCAGCGGAGCGCTTACGGATGCGCTCGAACAGGCGGTAACTGCCACCGTAGAGGTCGTGCGAGGCGATGACGTGCGCACCCGCATCGAGCAGCTCCACGACGGTGGAGGATGCGGCCATGCCGGAGGCGAAGGAGAAGGCTGCGTGCCCGCCCTCGAGATCCGCGAGCGCTGCCTGCAGTGCATCGCGCGTCGGATTGCGCGTGCGCGCGTAATCATAGCCCCGATGCACGCCCGGGCTCGACTGCACGTAGGTGGAGGTCGCGTAGATGGGCGTCATGACGGCGCCGGTCAGCGGGTCGGCGCGCTGGCCGCCGTGGATCACGCGGGTTTCAAAGTCGAGCTCACGGTCGTCGCTCACGATCGCTCCGAAGTGTGGCCGCTGCGCGAGGCGGCGTGTTCAAAGTGCGCAGGAACAGAGGCCACGCCGCTACATGCGCCGGCGCAGCCAGTTGAGCAAGTCGATGCGGGTGATGAGGCCCAGGAACTCCTCCCGGTCGACCACGATCGCCACGAGCCCGCGCTTGAAGATCTCCATGAGCTGCGGCAGCGGGGCATCGGGTGGCACCGTGATGAGTGAGCTCGCCATCACGTGGCTCACGGGCTCGGAGAAGCGTTCGGGATGCTCGAACACTTCCATGAGCACGTCCTCCTCATCGACGATACCCACGATGCGGCCATCGCGCATCACGGGCAGCTGCGATACGTCGTAGAGCTTCATGCGGCCGTAGGCGGCGAGCAGCGGCTCGCTGGCGCTCACCGTGATGTCGGCGCGCTCGCGATGGCGGCGCGCGATGAGATCACGCAGGTCGCCGAAGCGCTCGCGCTGCAGAAAGCCCTGATCGAGCATCCAGAAATCATTGTAGACCTTCGACAGATACTTGTTGCCGCTGTCACAGACGAAGGTGACCACACGCTTGGGGGAGCGCTGCTCGCGGCAGTAGCGCAGCGCCGCGGCGAGCAACGTACCGCTCGAGGTGCCCGCGAGAATGCCCTCGCGCGCGAGCAGCTCGCGACAGGTGCGAAAGGATTCCGCATCCGTCACGCTGTAGGCCCGGCGCACGCGCGACAGATCGCACACCGCCGGCACGTAGTCGCCACCGATGCCCTCGACCAGCCAGGTCTTGCCGCTCGAGCGGCTCTCGGTGCCGTTCACGAAGCTGGCGAGCATCGAGCCGGCGGGATCGGCGAGCACGATCTCGAGCTCGGGCGCGACGCGGGCGAAGTAGCGCGAAAGTCCCGTGAGTGTGCCGCCGGTTCCCACTCCGCAGACGATCGCATCGAGGCGCTGCTGCATCTGCTGCCAGATCTCCGGCGCGGTGCTCTCCTCGTGCGCCCGCGGATTGGCCTCGTTGCTGAACTGCGAGATATAGAAGGCGTTGGGTAGCTCGCGCGCCAGGCGGGCCGCACGCTCCTGGTAGTAATCCGGGTGGCCCTTGGGAACGTCCGAGCGCGTCATCACCACTTCGGCGCCCATCGCCTTCAGGTTGAAGATCTTCTCCTGGCTCATCTTGTCCGGAATGACGAGCAGCAGGCGGTAGCCCTTGCGACCCGCGGCGAGCGCGAGACCGAGACCGGTATTGCCGGCGGTCGCCTCGATGAGCGTGGCGCCCGGGGCAATGCGCCCCTCACGCTCGGCCGCCTCGATCATCGCCAGGCCCACGCGATCCTTGATCGAGCCGCCGGGATTCTGGTTCTCGAGCTTCAAGTAGAGCTCGCACGCGCCCACGTCGAAACCATGGACGGCCACCATGGGGGTGTTGCCGATGAGCTCGAGGATGTTTCCCTGCACGGCCGTGGCGCTCATACAGTGTGCACAATCCGCAGGTACTGGGTAGCGAGCCTAGCACGGCCCTGAGCTGCTCGCGCCGCCACCCTGGGTGCCAAGCCCTTGAGTCGCCGCCGCGCGCCCCCATCTCACCCTCGTGCTCGCGCGATCCGAGCGCCCGGCAGCGCGAAGCGGCGGCCGACGGCTATAATCGCGCGCTTGTGCGCACGCTGCGCGTGCGCTCCCCCTGTCGGTAGCGCCCGGACCCTCATGGCAGACGCGATCCGCGTGCGCGGTGCACGCCAGAACAATCTGAAGAATCTGACGCTCGAGATCCCGCTCAACGAGCTCGTCGTCGTCACCGGGGTGTCCGGCTCGGGCAAGAGCTCGCTCGTGTTCGACACGCTCTATGCGGAAGGGCAGCGCCGCTACGTCGAGACCTTCTCCCCTTACGCGCGGCAGTTTCTCGATCGCATGGACAAGCCGCAGGTCGATGCGATCTCGGGCATTCCGCCGGCGATCGCCATCGACCAGACCAATCCGGTGCGCACCTCGCGCTCGACGGTCGGCACCATGACCGAGCTCAACGACCACTTGAAGCTGCTGTTCGCGCGCGCCGCTACGCTCTTTTGCGAGTGCTGCGGCAAGCCGGTGCGCCGCGACACGCCCGGGAGCATCTTCGAGGACTTGCGCCAAAGGGCTGCAGCGGCCGCCGATCCGCGCTTGCTCCTGTGCTTTCCGGTGCCGGTTCCGCAGGCTTTCGCCGAGAGCGAGGTGCGCGAGCTGCTCGCCAAGCAGGGCTACACGCGGGTGTTCGAGGCGGGCGCTGCCGCCGCGGGCAGCGCCCTCCCGAGTGGCCCTGCGGCCTCCGCTCCGGCCGCCCCGGCGAGGAGCCCTGCTCGCGGGGGGCGGCGTCGGGCCGCCGGCAAGGCTGCGGCACCGCCGCAGGTGCTGCAGGTGATACAGGACAGGCTGCGCCTGGGCGCTGCCGAGCGCGCACGCGTGCTCGAGTCGCTCGAGGCGGCGCTGCGCGTAGGCCGCGGGCGCGTCAATGTGTTCGTGGTCGATGACGCCGAGCCGCCGCAGGCGCATGCCGTATGGCGCTACTCCAGCGAGCTGCACTGCGCCGAGTGCGACATCGCCTACCGCGAGCCGATCCCGAGCCTGTTCTCGTTCAACTCCCCGGTGGGCGCGTGCGAGACCTGCCGCGGTTTCGGACGCACCATCGGCATCGATTACGGCCTCGTGATCCCGGATGAGACGCGCTCGCTGCGCGAGGGCGCCATCAAGCCCTGGCAGAGCGAGTCCTACGCCGAGTGCCAGGAGGACCTCGAGAAGTTCGCGCGCAAGCGCGGCATTCCGCTCGAGCGGCCCTGGCGCGAGCTCTCCTTCGAGCAGCGCTCGTGGGTCATCGAGGGCGAGGGTCGCTGGGAGGATGGGGTGTGGTACGGCGCGAAGCGCTTCTTCGCCTGGCTCGAGACCAAAGCCTACAAGATGCACGTGCGCGTGCTGCTGTCGCGCTATCGGGCGTACACCCCGTGCACCGGCTGCGACGGCGCGCGCCTGAAGACCCAGGCACTGCTGTGGCGGCTGGGCAGTCACGCGCTCGCCGAGCGCGTGCTCGCGGGTCGGCCGCGGTTTCGGCCGCACGGCGTGCGCTGGAGCGAGGCGACGCCTGCGGCGCTGCCGGGCCTGTGCGTGCACGATCTCATGCTGCTGCCGCTCGAGCGTGCCTGCGAGTTCTTTCGCGGACTCGAGCTGCCGCGGCCTCTCGATGACGCCACCGAGCTGCTGCTCGGGGAGATCGTGAGCCGCGCGGGGTATCTGGTCGATGTGGGCCTCGGCTATCTCACGCTCGATCGGCAATCGCGCACGCTCTCGGGCGGGGAAGTCCAGCGCATCAATCTCACGACGGCCCTGGGCACCTCGCTCGTCAACACGCTCTTCGTGCTGGACGAGCCCTCGATCGGGCTGCATCCGCGCGACATGCAGCGCGTCATCGCCGTCATGAAGCGCCTGCGCAGCGCCGGCAACTCGCTGCTCGTGGTCGAGCACGATCCGCAGATCATGCTCGAGGCCGATCGCATCCTCGATGTGGGCCCGGGGCCTGGCGAGCGCGGCGGCGAGATCGTCTTCTTCGGCAC
>DATJSR010000173.1:0-13135 GCA_035504015.1 Steroidobacteraceae bacterium | reverse complement strand
GGGGCTCGGGCGCCAGTACTTGCGCTTGAGGTCCTGCTCCGTCGCCCAGATGCCCCCGTTCTTCTCGTTCATCAGCAGCGGGTCCGCTCCGCTGAAGACCTCCTGCCAACGCAGACCATCGCTCACCACGAGCACAACGTTCTGCGTCTTGTGGGCATGCATTGCTTGCGCAAAGGCGCCTGCGGGCACGAGCGCGCCCCCGAGCCAGGCGCACAGGAATAAGAGGACGGGGCGCGGTGTGCGCCAGCGCGGCGCTATCATCGAGTGCGGCACAGCGGGATCTCCGAGCGACATCAGGGGGCGAGGCGTGCCGAGGGGAGACTAGCCTGACCATGACCAGGGGTACAGGGGGATGGCGCCGTGGCAGGCTGGGTGCGCTCGGCGCGCTCTGGTGTGTCCTGGCTCTGGCGCCGGCCGCACAGGCTGCAGAGCCGCCGAGTGCCACGCTGCGCATTGGGCGGCTCACCCTGCAGCGCTGCCAGGAGGCACAGGCCTGGTGCGGCAGCCTCGAGCGCGCTCTCGATCCGGCCGGTCGCGTACCAGGGACCCTCGGGGTCTACTTCGAGTTTTACCCACACACTCAATCCGGTCCTGCCAGCGGCACCCTGGTGGCCATGGAGGGCGGTCCGGGCTCCCCCTCCACCGACTCGCGCGCGGATTTCCTCTGGCTCTTCGGGCCGCTGCGCGCGCAGCACGACGTGCTCCTCATGGACAACCGCGGCACGGGACGCTCGGGGGCTATCGACTGCGAGCCCTTGCAGAGCGCCACGGTGCTGAGCGAGGAGAACATCGCTGCCTGTGGCCGAGAGCTGGGCGCTGCGGCGCCCCTCTACAGCAGCAATCTCGTGGCAGACGATCTCGATGCGCTGCTCGATGCGCTCGCCCTCGGGCGCATCGATCTGTACGGGGATTCCACGGGCACCTACTTCGCGCAGGTCTTTGCCCTGCGCCACCCGCAGCGGCTGCGTTCGCTTGTGCTCGATGGGGCCTACCCGCTCACAGGCCCCGACTATCCCTGGTATCCGCATTACGCCAGCAGCATGCGCACGAAATTCGCGACCGTCTGCGCGCGCGATGCTCGCTGCGCCGCCCTCGGCGAGAGCTCGCTCGAGCGTATCAGCCGTGCGGTGACGCAGCTGCGCTCGCGGCCCTTCAGCGCACGCGTGAGCGCGGACGATGGCCACCTGGTGAGCATCGAGGCCAATGCCGCGCAGCTCGCCACCGTCATGTTCGCAGCCTCACCGGCCCTTGCGAGCCTTCGTGAGCTCGATGCAGCCGTACGCGCCTACCAGGCGCAAGATTCGCTGCCGCTGCTGCGTCTCATGGCCGAGACGGCTGGCAGCGTCGACTCGCGCGATGCCACGCACGCGGCGGAGCGCTTCAGCGCCGGGCTCGCCGCGGCCATCGTCTGTCAGGATCCCCCGCAGATCTTCGACATGCGCCTGCCGGTGGCGGAACGCCTGCGGGCGCGCGACCTCGCGATCGCGCGCCGCGAACAGGCAATGCCGCAGATGTATGCGCCGTTCACCTTCGGCGAATACCGGCAGATGCCGCTCGACTACACCTTCATCGACCAGTGTGTCCGCTGGCCGCCGCCCCTTCCCGGTGCGCCGGTACCGCCGCTCGTCTCGGGCGCGGGGCCCTACCCGCCCGTCCCCGTGCTGGTGCTCTCGGGCGAGCTCGATAACATGACGAGCGTAGAGGATGGGCAGGCCGCGGCGGCACATTTCCCGCAAGGCCATCAGGTCGTGCTCGCCAACAGCGTTCATGTCAATGCCCTGCCTCGCGGGCGCAGCGATTGCGCCGCGCGGCTCGCGCGGCGCTTCATGCAGACACTCGAAGTGGGCGATGCGCGCTGTGCCGAGCAGATACCACCGCTGCATCTGGTGGCGCGCTTTGCGCGCAGCACCGCGGCGCTCGAGCCGGCCCGGGCGCGGCCCGGCAGCGGCGCAGGAGAGCTGACGCTGCGCGCCGTGACGGCGGCGCTGCTGACCTGCGCCGACGTGCTGGAGCGGGCGCTGTGGAACGGCGCCGGCGCGGGAGTCGGCCTGCGCGGAGGCACGTACCTCACCGAGGCGGTCGTCGAGGGCTATCGCATCGAGCTGAAGCAGGTGCGCTGGACTGAGGATCTGAGCGTCTCGGGCACGCTGCACTACGACTCACGCACTCGTGTCAGCACCGCGGTGCTGTCCTCGCTCAGCAGTGGATGGCGCAGTCGTGGTCAGCTGGTGCTGCGCTGGGTCGACGGGGGAGACGCCGCCGCCGAGATCGGGGGCGTTCTCGATGGACGGGCAGTGCTGGCGCAGGCTCCGGCACCGTAGCGCAGCTTTGCTCGCCGGCTCGAGCGTTGCTCGGCGGCCCGACAGGCGCTGCTATGCTTGACCCATCGGCGGAATGCCTGGGCGGTGGGTCTCTCATGCGCACGTTGACGAGCAGGCTTAAGCAGCAGTTGGCGCGGCTGGCAGCGTGCGGCGGGCGCCTCGCAGGGCTGGCAGGACTCGCGCTTTGCGCCAACGGCGCGCTCGCGCAGAGCCCGCTGGCACCGCCCTCAGGAGCCCTACCGCTGCACAGCGAGCCGGATACTGTCGAGCTGGGCTCGGTGCAGGAGATCGCCCGTGCGACCACGGAGCCGCGGTTCCTGTCGCCCTGGGTCGCCTACCTGCCCGCATCCTCGACGGTGGTATCCCCACGCGCCTTCCTGCACCGCATTCCCGGTGCGCCCGGGGAGCTGGTGAACTCCGCCACGGCTTACGCCTACTGTCGCGCGCTCGCCGGCTCCTCCGCGCGCGTGCGCCTCTTTACCATCGGACGCTCCGAGGAAGGCCGCGACATCGTGCTGCTGGCGATCGCCGATGAGCGCGGCATCGCCCAGCTCGAGCGTCTCAAGGCCGCGACCGCCGCCCTCGCCGATCCGCGGCGCACCGATGCGGCCGCCGCCGAGCAACTGATCGCGACGGCGCGCCCCATCTATTATTTCAACGCGGCGCTGCATTCCGATGAGACCGGCTCGACCGAGGCGGTGCTCGAGCTCGCCTACCGCCTCGCCGTATCCGAGCAACCCCTCATCCGGCGCATCCGCGAGCACCTGGTGGTGCTCATCAATCCGGTCTCCAACCCCGACGGACGCGACAAGCAGGTCGAGTGGTTCTATCGCTACTTGAAGGGCAAGACCGACCTCGCGAGCCTGCCGCGCCAGGCACCCCCGTACTGGTCCCGCTACGCGTTCGTCGACATCAACCGCGATGCGCATCAGCAGGTGCACGAGACCACCAAGGCAGTCTTTCGCATGTTTCGCGAGTGGCATCCCCAGGTGATCCACGATCTGCACGAGAGCGTGGCGCTGCTCATGACCTGGAACGGCACCGGTCCCACCAACGAGCACGTGGACCCGCTTTCCTACAGCGAGCGCCTGCAGCTCTCCTTTCAGGAGGTGGAGACGCTCACCGGCTTCGGCATGCCGGGCGTGTGGACCTGGAACTTCGGCGATGACTTCGCGCACCTGTATCTCGACTCGATCGCGACCAATCACAACGCCGACGGACGCGGCTACGAGACCTTCGGCAACGGCACGGCGGAGACGCTTCTGCAGGAGTCCCCGCCCGATGAGATCTCGCGCGACTGGTATCGGCCCTTACCGCCGCCCGCGGGCAAGTTCCTGTGGTCCTCGCGCGATAACCTCAACTATGCCGAGACCGGCGCGCTCGCCGCCCTCGATGCGGTTGCACGACAATCCACCCAGCTGCTGCGCAACTTCTACCTCAAGGGGCTGCATTCGCTGCAGCGAGGACTCGAGCAGGCGCCCTTCGGCTTCGTGATTCCGCAGGACCAGGGCGATCCGCTGCGCGTGGCGCAGCTCATCGAGCGGCTGCTCTCCCAGGGTATCGAGGTGCAGCAGGCGACTGCGCCCCTGATGCTGAAAGAAGGCCGCTTTCCGGCAGGCACCTACGTGGTGAGGCTCGATCAACCCTATCGAGACTATGCGGTGGACCTCCTCACCCCGCAGGATTACCCCAAGGATGCCGGTGAGCCCTACGACGACATCTCCTGGGAGCTGCCCGCTCACTATCACCTCACGGTGATCGCAACCGCCGACCCCGGCGTGCGCGGCGCGAGTCTCGCCCCTGTGACGGGGCCGCCGCACCCACAAGGTCGCGTCGAGGGCGCCGGGCCCATCTACCTGCTGCGCGACAGCGGGCAGGAGTCCTTGCTCGAGGCGCGCTATGCGCTCGCGCGCTTTCGTGTGGGAATCGCCGAGGCAGCCTTCGAGGTCGAGGGACGCGCCTATCCGGCAGGCTCGTGGATCATCGAGCCGCAGCCCGGCGTGGCCGCGGCCCTGCGCCAAATCAGCGCACGGCTAGCGCTCGATGTCACGAGCGCGGCGACGCCGCCGGTCGTGGCCAAACACGATGCGCCGGTTCCGCGGCTCGGCGTCTGGGTGCCCTGGGCCGACACCGACACCATCGGCTGGGCGCGCTACGCGCTCGATCAGCGCCACATTCCCTATGCGTACGTGCGCGATGAGGACATCCGCGCCGGCCATCTGCGCGAGCATTACGACGTGCTGCTCTACGGCCACGTGGATCTCGAGCTCGCCGAGCAGATCCGCGGCATCCCGAGTGCCTGGGGACCGATGCCGTTCAAGAAGACGGCGGCGACGCCGAGCCTCGGCACGCCGGCCGCCTCCGATGACATCACCGGGGGCATCGGCTGGTCGGGGCTCGCGGAGCTGCAGCGATTCATCGATGGCGGCGGCCTGCTGATCACGCTCGGCAATGGCTCGATGCTGCCCCTCGAAGCCGGGCTGGTGCGCGGCGTGCGGCGCGAGGCGGGCGGTGTGCCGCGCAGCAGCCAGGGAGGCGGCGCGGCAGCAGCCGCAGCCTCGCAGGTGTCGGCCACGCGCACGCCCGGTGCGCACCTGCGCGTGTCCTTCGTCCACCCCGAGCACCCGATCGCCTACGGCTACGGAGCGCGCACCTACGTATTCCGGCAGAACTTCGCCGTGTATTCCACACCGCGGCGCTGGCTGCGCATGTCCTACTGCACCAGCTGTCTGGATGGTCCCTTCGATACCAGCGGCGTCGTGCTCGAATGGGGCGATCGCGAGGGCAAGCCCCTGGTGGTGAGCGGGCAGGCCTGGGGCGAGGAGAACCTGATCGGACATCCGGCGATCCTCGATCTGCGCTCCGGCAAGGGCCACGTGATCGCCTTCAACTTCAATCCTCTGCATCGGGACCTGAATCGCGGCGATCAGCGCATGCTTTGGAACGCGATCATCAACTGGCGGGCCATCCTCGGCCCGTGATGCCGATGCCGGATCGGCCGCCCGCAGTGCTGCGTCCCGCGTACGAGCAGGCACGTGCCACGCTGCGCGTTGGCAAGGCCGCGACGGCCGAGCAGCAGCTGCGCGGGCTGCTCGACGCCTGGCCCGCAGAGCCTGCGCTGCTCGCGCTCCTCGGGGCGGCGCTGCTCGCCCAGCAGAAGCTCTCCGAGGCGCGCGCGGCGCTCGAGCAGGCGACGCAAGCCGCGCCCGAGCTGCTCGATGCTCGGGTCGATCTCGCGCGCGCCTATCGTCAGCAGGGTGAGCACCAGGCGGCGCGGCAGATGCTGCGTGAGCTCCTCAAGCACACACCGACACTGCAGTCGGCCTGGCTCGCCTACGCCGACCTGCTGGTCGACCTCAAGCAGTATCCGGATGCGCGCTTCGCTTTCGAGCGCGCCGCCGAGCTCGATCCCGAGCGCGCACGCATCGAGCGCGCAACGGCGGCTTTCCTCGCCGGCGACCGGCGCACGGCCGAGACTGTCTTTCGCGACATCCTCAAGCACGATGCCGGACACCTGGCGGCGCTCTGCGGGCTCGCGGCACTGGCCTTGGGCGCGGGCAGCACACAGGACGCCGAGCGTCTGCTGCGGCACGCACTTGCCCAAAGCGCTCACGCACCCCTCGCCCGACGCGGCCTCGCGCACACCCTGCTCGCGGCGGGGCGTTTGCCCGAGGCCGAGGCCGCCACCCGCGAGCTTCTGGCTCTCGAGCCCGAGAACCCGCAGAACTGGGTCGCACTCGGCACGGTATGCACGCGCCTGCTGCGCCAGAGCGAGGCGCTCGCCGCCTACGAGGAGGCTGCGCGCCTCAATCCGGGCGCCGCGCCGCTGCGGTTGTCGATCGGGCATCTCAACAAGACCCTGGGCCGCCGTGAGGCCTGCGAGCGCGCCTACCGGCAGTGCCTCGAGATGGACCGGGGATTCGCCGAGGCCTGGTGGAGCCTCGCCGACCTCAAGAACTACTTCTTCAGCGAGGAGGAGCTGGCCGCGATGCGCGCGCTCCTCGAGCAAGGCTCCCTGCAGGGCGATGCACGGGCGCAGCTGCAGTTTGCGCTCGGCCGCGCGCTCGAGCAGCGCAAGCGCTTCGGCGATGCCTTCGCGCACTATGCAGAGGGCAATCGCCTGCGGCGGCAATCCTCCGGATTCGACATCGCAGGCTTCGAGCGCAAGTCGCAAAGGGTCATGGCCTGCTTCGACCGCGCTCTCATCGAGCGGCATCGCGGAGGCGGCTGCCCCGAGCGCGGCCCCATCTTCATCGTCGGCTTGCCGCGCTCGGGCTCCACACTGATCGAGCAGATCCTCGCGAGCCACTCCCAGGTGGAGGGCACGATGGAGCTGCCGAACCTGCTCACCCTGGTGCGCGAGCTCGATCATGCGGGTGCGCGAGCCGATGGCTATCCGGAGGCGCTGCGTGGCCGCTCGCCCGAGGAGCTTGCGTGCCTCGGCCGGCGCTACCTCACCGAGACCGCCCCGATCCGCAGCGGCCGGCCGTACTTCATCGACAAGATGCCCAACAATTTCAGTCACGTCGGCTTGCTCGAGCTCATCCTGCCGCAGGCCATCGTCATCGATGTGCGCCGTCATCCTCTCGATGCCTGCCTGAGTGCCTACAAGCAATACTTCGCCCAGGGGCAGTCCTTCAGCTACGACCTCGAGGACCTCGGGCGCTATTACCGTTGCTACCTCGATCTCATGGAGCACTGGGACCGGGTGCTGCCGGGCAAAGTCCTGCATCTGCAGTACGAGGCACTGGTGCAGGATCCCGAGAGGCACATCCGGCGGCTGCTCGAGCATTGCGGCCTCAGCTTCGAGGCGGCGTGCCTGCGCTTCCACGAGACGCAGCGCCCGGTGCGCACGGCGAGCGCCGAGCAGGTACGTCAGCCGCTCTACCGCTCCGGCATCGGCTACTGGCAACATTTTGCGAGCGATCTCGAGCCCCTGCGGCGCAGCTTGGGAGATGCGCTCGAGCGCTTTGCCGAGCGCACCTGAGCGTGCATCTCAGGTGTGTTCTCGGGGCAACACGCCCCAAGATGGAACAGCGGGTTGACTCGCGGCCGCTGCCCAAGGGATGATCCGAAAAATCAATTGTACGACCGTACAACAAGATCCGGGGGTCTCGTGAAAGCAACCGGCAGGCGGCGGATCGCACTCGCGGTGGCAGCAGCGCTCTCGGGCGCGGCGGCGCTGCGCACCACTCCCGTGCTCGCGCAGAGCGCCTCCTCCAGCGAGAACGCTGACGTGGGCCCGCAGCTGCAGGAGATCACGGTGACCGCGCGCAAGCGCGTCGAGAACCTGCAGGAGGTGCCGCAGAGCATCGAGGTATTCACGGCCAAGGATCTGCAGAACCTCTCGATCTCGCAATTCGAGGACTACGCCACCAAGGCTCCCTCCGTCTCCTTCATCAGCATCGGCCCCGGCACGCAGATGTTCTTCATGCGCGGTGTCTCCGACGGCAGCAACCCGAACGTGTCGAACACCTCCTCGACCGGCTTCTTCGTCGATGACATGTCGATGAGCTACTACGGCAGCATTCCGGACTTCCACAGCTATGACATCGAGCGCATCGAGGTGCTGAACGGCCCGCAGGGCACGCTCTTCGGCGCCGGCTCCATGTCCGGCGCCATCCGCATCATCACCAACAAGCCCGACCCTGCGGGCTTCAGCGCGGGGATCGACCTCGATGCGGGCGACGTGCACGACGGGCGCTACAACTCGACCTACGAGGGCTACGTCAACATCCCGCTCATCGCCGGCAGCACCGCGGTGCGCTTCTCGGGCTACTCGGTGCACGATGGTGGCTTCATCACCAATCTGCTCGAGACGCGCGACTGGGTGAACGGCACGGTGTCGACGAATGCCGCGTGGGCCGGCATCGACTACAACACGCAGAACGTCTACGGCGGCCGCGCCGCCATCAAGCAGGTCTTCAGCGACGACTGGTACGCACTGCTCACCTACAACTATCAGAGCCAGTTTCATCAAGGCGCCTGGGATCAGGATCCCGAGCGCTACGCGCTGCGCGAGGTGGCGCGCTTCGGGCCCGAGAACGGCGACAACTACGTCAAGGCGCTCGATCTGCACATCGAGGGCGATGTGGGCATCGGCGACCTCGTCGAGGCCGCGACCTACTGGTCTATGCCGACGCACAGCGTGGATGAGTACTCCGAGTACGTGCAGTACTCGCCCATCGCCCCGTTCAACGCGGCGGACATCCAGAGCTTCGCCTGCCTCACCGGCCCGACCATCTCCGGCGGCACCGATGCGTTCAGCGGCTGTAAGGTGCCCTACATGTACACCAACTACAGCACCACCACGGACCGCTGGTCGAACGAGCTGCGCCTGCAATCGAAGGCGGGCGGGCGCTTTCACTGGCTGGTGGGAACGTACTGGGAGAAGACGCGCGACATCTACTCTGACTTCTACGACATGCCGAACATCCAGCCCAACGGCGAGGCCTATCAGAGCCAGGTCAACCTCTACAACAGCTACTACACCAACGAGCACGCCACGCCCTTGCCGCAGGAGTGGTATAGCTACAAGTCGCGCTTCGACTATCTGCAGGTGACCGAGTTCACCGACGAGAGCTTCGATATCACGGATTGGTGGAACCTCGAGGCGGGGGTGCAGCACTTTCAGTCGCACTTCAGCTACAGCAATCAGTACGCCGGCTATTTCTGGAATCCCAAGGAGCCGAGCTACTACCCCGGCGACTCGCACAAGGTGAACGCCAAGGTCAGCACCAATTTCAAGCCCACGAAGAATCTGCTCCTGTACGCCACCTTCAGCCAGGGCTTCCGCGACGGCGGCGTCAACCAGGGCGTGGGCTCGAGCTGCCAATCGAACGGTGCGCCCATCTATTACAAGCCCGACACCCTCAACAACTTCGAGGTCGGCTGGAAGTCGCTGTTCCTGGACAACCGGCTACTGTGGAACGGCGCTTTCTATTACATGCCGTGGAAGGACTACCAGACCGCGATCTTCGACCTCGCGATCTGTCCGGTGACCTTCAACGCCAATCTCGGCAATGCGCGCATCTATGGCAGCGAGAGCAACCTCGAGTACAAGGTCACCGAGCAGCTGAGCCTTTCGGTCTCGGGGAGCTACAACGACTCGAAGCTGAGCTCCAACAGCTACGAGAACCCGGACTACCTCATCGAGCCAGGCGAGCGCCTGCCGTACGTGCCGTATTTCAACTACAGCGGCAATATCCGCTACGAGCGGCCGGTAACCGCCAATCTCAACGGCTACGCTCAATACGACATCGCGCACAAGGGCGACATGTGGAGCTCGCTGCAGGTCACCGACCCGTACGGCTTCTCGCGTCAGCTGCAGCCCGCCTACTCGATCTCCAACGTGCGCCTGGGGCTCGAGTCCGGACGCTGGACGAGCGAGCTCTACGTCACCAATCTGTGGGATACGAACGCGGTCATCTTCACCAACACCGGCAACTACGATCACCGCCAGACGACGAACGAGCCGCGCGTGATCGGTCTGCGCTTCAGCTATCGCTGGGGGAGATGACGCAGGGGGCGTGCCCTGGGTCGGGGAGGCAACGCTTTGCGCGCGGGACTGAGCTTGCTGACGCTGTGGGCCTTGACGCTCGGCGCCGCGCTCGCACAGCACAGTGAGCCGCCGTCTGCTGCCCCGAGCGATGCCCGCGACCAGATCTACGGCGTGCCGGTTACCGATGGCACCCGCAGCCTGCGGATGCTGATCCGCGTCTGCCGTCCTGCCTCGGATGCGCCGGCACGCCTGGTGGTGATCAACCACGGCTCTCCGGTCAATCCGGCCGAGCGCAGCCGCATCCAGCCCGGACGCTGCGATCAGGAGGCCGCGCAGTGGTTTCTCGCCCGTGGCTACGTCGTCGCCTTTCCGCTGCGACGCGGCTACGGGGCAACGGGCGGTGCGTGGGCGGAGGGCTACGGCGGCTGCGATGCGGCCGACTACGTCCATGCGGGGCTCGAGACGGCGCGCGATATCCAGGCGTCCGTCGATGCCATCACCAGCCTGCCGTTCGTGCGTCCGAGCGGTGTGATCGTGCTCGGGCAGTCAGCCGGCGGCTGGGGCACGATCGCCTACGACAGCGTGGCGCATCCCAAGGTCACTGCCCTCATCGTCATGGCCGGCGGCCGAGGCGGCCACCTGCACGATGAGCCGAATCACAATTGCCACCCCGAAAGACTCATCGATGCCGCCGCTCATTTTGGCCGGACCGCCACGACACCGATGCTCTGGGTATACACCGAGAACGACAGCTACTTTCGCCCCGCGATCTCCCGCGAGCTCTATCGTGCCTTCACGGGGGCAGGCGGCCGCGCGGTCTTCGAGCAGCCGGGGCGCTTCGATGGGGAGGGTCACCACCTGTTCTTCGGCCACGGCGGATCGGCGATCTGGGGACCGCTCGTCGAGCGCTATCTGGCACAGCAGCCGAGCGGGGAGTGAGGCAGCGGCGGTCGAGCCTTCTGGCACCGCTCGTAGGAGCAGTTTAGTCTAGCGGTTTTCCGGGGAACGGGGCCGAGGTGCCATGAAGTTCCTGCCACTCATCTGGGCCGGCATCCGCCGCAAGCGCAGCCGCTCCATCCTCATCCTGGCACAGGTGGTCATCGCCTTCACTCTCTTCGGGGTGCTGCAGGGCCTGAACAGCGGCATCAAGCACGCCGTGGCCGCAAGTCACGCCGACCGGCTCTACGTGAGCAGCCGGCTGCGCCTGGGCGCGCCATTGCCGATCTCCATTCTCGCTCCCCTCAAGACCACGCCCGGTATCGTTCAGACGACCTACCGCTACCAGTTCGGCGCCACCTACCAGAAGGTGACGCAGGGTGTTCCGATCCTCGCCACCGACATCGAATCCTTTCTCGAGATCTATCCCGAGCTGCAGGTGGATCCCGCGGCCATCCAGCGCATGAAGCAGACCCAGGACGGGGCCATCGTCGGCACCGAGACCATGAGCAAGTACGGCTGGAAGATCGGGCAGCGGGTGACGCTGCAATCGCCGCTGCAGCGCAAGGATGGCACCGGAAACTGGAGCTTCGAGATCGTGGGCACCTATGTGAACCAGCAAGAGCCCGACAGCTCCGTGCTCATCATGACGAACTACCGCTACGTGAACGAGTCCCTGCCGACGGGTCGGGATACCATCATGCTCGCGGTGGTGCGGATCGCCGACCCCACGCGCACCGGCGCGCTCGAGCAGGCGATCGATGCACAGTTCGCGAACTCCTCGAACGAGACGCTCACCCAATCCGAGAGCGAGCTCAGTGAGTCGAGCGTCGCCAATCTCGGCGATCTGAATACGGTGGCGCAGCGGATCACCGTGGCGACGTTCTTCGTGCTGCTCTTTGCCACCGGCGCGCTCATGATGCAGTCGATTCGCGAGCGCACACCCGAGCTTGCGGTGCTGAAGACGGTCGGCTTCTCCGACCGCCTGGTGATGCTGCTGATCCTGAGCGAGAGCGTGGTGCTGTGCCTTGCCGGCGCAGCGCTCGGCCTGTGGATCGCCTCGCGGATCCTGCCGCTGGCGCGTGCGCTCATCGGCCTGGGATCGGTGCCGCCGATCATCCTGGTCGTCGGCTTCGCGTGCGCGCTCGGGCTCGCGCTCGCGAGTGCCGCGATCCCCGCCTGGCGGGGGCTGCGGCTGCGCGTGGTGGATGCGCTGGCCGGGCGCTGAGGGCAGCCCCATGCGTACCCTTCGGCAAACGCTCCTGCTCACGCTCTCGGCGCTTCTCAGCATTCCCGAGCGCCTGGGCTCCTCGCTCGTCACCTTCATCGGCATCGCCACGGTCATGGGCGTGCTGGTGTCCATGCTCTCGCTCGGTCAGGGCATTGAGTATCTCGCCCAGACCGGCGTGCGCGCCGACCGCGCCACGGTCACCGCCAGCGGCTCGGAGAATGCGATGGACAGCTCGCTGCCGCGCACGGCGATCGGCACCATCCTCGACAAGCCCGGCATCAAGCGCGACGCCAGCGGTAAACCGCTCGCGAGCGGTGTCGTGCTGATGCTCATCAGCGGCATCACCAAACAGAACCAGCGCGGCAACATCGGCTTCTTCGCCGCCGGGTCCAACTGGCACGAGATCTGGCCCGAGGTGCAGATCATCCAGGGACGCTTGTTTCGGCCCGGCCTGCACGAGATCATCGTGAGCGATCGCATGCGTCAGCGCTTCAAGAACCTCGAGGTGGGCGATGAGATCCGCGCGCAGGGCACCTACTGGAAGGTCGTCGGCGTGTACCGCAGCAGCAGCAGCTTCTTCGACAACGCCCTGATCGGCGACCTCGACACGGTGCTGGCAGCCTTTCCGCAGCAGGCGCTGAGCAGCGTCAACGTGGTGCTCGAGTCACCCGCCGCCTTCAATACCCTCAAGCGCGCGATCAGCTCCGAGCCGACGTTGAGCGCCACACTCAAGACCGAGGCCGAGGCGAACGAGACGGTGATCAAGAGCATCCGCGGCATTCTCGATTTCATCGCGTACTTCATCGGCGGGCTGATGGGTCTGGGTGCCGCCTGCGGCGCCCTGAGCAGCCTGTACGCGGCGGTGGATGCGCGTACCGCGGAGATCGCCACGCTGCGCGCGATCGGCTTCCGCGGCACCCCGATCGTGGTCTCCGTACTCGCCGAAGGCATGCTGCTCGCCTTGCCCGCGGCGCTGCTGGGTGCCGCGGTCGCGTGGTTCCTGTTCAATGGTGATGTGGTGATCGCCGGCGGGGTGTCCTTTCCCATGACGGTCACGGCGCATCTGGTTGCGGTGAGCATCCTTTGGTCGCTCGCCATCGCCCTGATCGGTGGCCTGATGCCATCGCTTCGTGCCTCCCGGATGCC
>DATJSR010000172.1:0-9373 GCA_035504015.1 Steroidobacteraceae bacterium | reverse complement strand
CGGGATCGATCTTCGGGTGCGCGGTGAAGGTCTGCCCCCGCAGCCCGCCGTTGAAGGTGTAGTAGTCGTCGACGGTCTCGAGCGTGAGCGGATTGAGCTTCACGGGCGGACTGTCTTCCTTCATCGCCATCAGAATGCCGTGGTGATAGAAAATCTGCGTGTTGGCCGTGCCGCGCGAGAGCGCCTTGACGCTCGGATCGTCGGTGAAAGGATTGCGGTACATGCCAAAGAGCGAGCGCCGTGCGGCATGCTGCGCCTTCCAGCGCTGCGTACGCACATAGCGGTTGCGAAAATCGACGTGGCGGTCCTTGATGCGGAACATGCTCAGGTGACCTTCGCCGTCGAAGGGAATGTCGTGCTCGTACTGCGGCGGCTTCGGATACTGCGGATCGGGCCCCACGCGATAGAAGATGCCGTCGAGATCGGCCGGCAGATGCCCCTCGACCTCGCAGTCGTAGAGATCGTTCTCGGAGCGATACACGCCCCCGAGCGCCGAGCCGCCGCCTCCGAAGGCGAAGTTGGCGCGCTCGCGCGGGAACAGCACCTCCGCCCGTGCCGCGGGCGGGGCGCCCAGGCTGCCGAGCGCTGCCCCGGCCCCGGCCGTGGCGATGCTGCCAAGAAACCGGCGCCGGTCGAGCGCCGCACGCGGCGCGGGCAGCGGCGGGGTCGCAGCCTCGGCAGCGCCGGAATCGGCGGCGACAGGTGGCGACAGCGGATTGGAAGGCTCGCGGCTCATCGGGATCCCCCTCCTATGGGCCTCCGGCAGGCGGCGGTGTCGCGCGCGAAAGGCTCGACGCTATCGTAGCGCTTCCGGGGTGGCTAATTTTTGCTCGATTGTCAACTCGACACGCCCTGCTCGGTTGACACTTGTCTCGCCCCCCCGGAACATCCGCTTGACCCACGCCTCCCCAGGACCGCCATGACGCACGCAGCCCCCGTTTCCATTGCTCGCCCGCCCAGCGGTCACGACACGTCCAGCGTCAGCGCGGTGGAGCTGCGCGCTTCGGGCGCCTGCGCCCTGCGCCACGACTGGTCCCCAGAGGAGGTGGAGGCGCTCTTCGAGCTGCCCTTTCTGGAGCTGCTGTTTCGCGCTCAGCAGATGCATCGCGCGCATCAGCGCCCGAACACGGTACAGATGAGCACGCTGCTGTCGATCAAGACGGGGGCCTGCCCCGAGGATTGCGCCTACTGCCCACAGAGCGTGCGCTACGACACGGGGGTCGCGGGCGAGGCACTGCTCGGGCTCGACACCGTGCTCGAGGCCGCGCGCCGCGCAAGATCGGCCGGCGCCACGCGCTTCTGCGTGGGCGCCGCGTACCGCTCGCCGAAACCGCGCCAGCTGCAGGCGATCTGCGCGATGGTGCGGGAGATCCGCGCCCTGGGACTCGAGACTTGCGCCACCCTCGGGATGCTGACCCCGGCGCAGGCGCAGGAGCTCAAGGAGGCTGGCCTCGACTACTACAATCACAACCTCGATACCTCCGCGGAGTTCTATCCGCAGATCATCTCCACGCGCACGTATCAGGATCGGCTCGACACGCTCGCCGCGGTGCGCGCGGCCGGCCTCAAGGTCTGCTGCGGCGGCATCATCGGCATGGGCGAGTCGGCGCGCGATCGCGCCGGGCTGTTGCGCACGCTCGCGAACCTGCCTGCGCATCCCGAGAGCGTGCCGATCAACGAGCTCGTGCAAGTGCCCGGCACACCCCTGCATGGCACCGACCCGGTGGATCCGTTCGATTTCGTGCGCACCATCGCGGTGGCGCGCATCCTCATGCCCGCCGCGCACGTGCGCCTCTCGGCGGGCCGCACTCAGATGAGTGATGAGCTGCAGGCGCTGTGCTTTCTCGCCGGCGCCAACTCCATCTTCTACGGCGAGAAATTGCTTACCACGGGCAACCCGGACGTGGAGCACGACCGGCGCCTGCTTGCGCGGCTCGGCCTGCAGCCCGAGCCCGCCGCGAGCGCCGACTCGGCGGCCGCGCATGGACACGCTCAGACAGCTGGCTGAGGCACGACTCGCCGAGCTCGATGGCCTGCATCTGCGGCGCGTGCGCCGCACGGCAAGCTATGCCGAGCCCGAAGGCGCGACGCACGTGCGCGTCGAGGGGCGCCGGCTCGTCAATTTCTGCGGCAACGATTATCTGGGGCTCGCACGCCACCCACAGGTGGCCGAGGCGCTGCGCGAGGCCGCCGCGCGCTGGGGCGTGGGCTCGGGTGCTTCGCATCTCGTCACCGGTCACGGACTCGAGCACGAGCAGCTCGAGTCCGAGCTCGCCGCCTTCACGCGCCGCGAGCGCGCGCTGCTCTTCTCCACCGGCTACATGGCGAACCTGGCAGCGGTCGGATGCTTCGCGGGCGCAGGCGATGTGGTGCTGCTCGATCGGCTCAGCCACGCCTCCCTCATCGATGCGGCACTGCTGTCGCGCGCGCGGCTGCGCCGCTACGCGCACGCGGATGCGGCGGCTGCCGAACGCTTGCTGCAAGGCGCCGCAGCACGTCCTCGTGACGGCTCGACGCCCGTGCGGCTGCTCGCAACGGATGGCGTCTTCAGCATGGATGGGGATCTGGCGCCTTTGCCGGCGCTGGCAGCGGCTGCACGGCGCCACGGCGCCTATCTGCTCGTGGATGATGCGCACGGCCTCGGGGTGCTGGGGGCCGAAGGCCGCGGCAGTCTCGAGTCGCTCGGCCTCTCCGCCGAGGAGGCGCCGCTGCTCGTGGGCACACTGGGCAAGGCCTTCGGCACCTTCGGTGCCTTCGTCGCTGGATCCCAGGCGCTGATCGAGCTGCTGATGCAGCGGGCGCGTCCCTATGTCTATACCACGGCACTGCCACACCCGCTCGCCGCGGCTACGCGGGCAGCCTTGAGCCTCGCCCAGCGCGAGCCCTGGCGGCGCGAGCGGCTGCGCGCCCTCACGCTGCGCTTTCGCACGGCGGCGCGGCAGCGGGGAATCGCACTCAGCGACTCCACCACACCCATTCAACCGATCCTGCTCGGCTCGGCCGAGGCGGCGCTCATCGCGAGCCGCGCGCTCTTCGAGGCCGGACTGTGGGTCGCGGCCATCCGCCCGCCCACCGTGCCGCGAGGCGCCTCTCGCCTGCGCATCACGTTGAGTGCCGAGCACACCGAGGAGGAGATCGATACGCTGGTGGCCGCGCTCGCGGGTGCCTGCGCGCTCTGCAGCGCTCCCGCAGCGAGCGAGCCGGAGGCGCTCGCGCGATGAGCGCCCCGGCGCAATTCGCGCTCGATCGCCGCGGGGTACGCCGCGCCTTCGATCGCGCGAGCGACGGCTACGACGCGGCCGCCGTGCTGCAGGCCCAGGTGCGCACGGAGCTGCTCGAGCGGCTCGAGCTGGTGCAGCTGCAGCCACGTGTGGTGCTCGATCTCGGCGCGGGCACCGGCCATGGCGCTCGCACGCTCAAGAGCCGCTACCGCCGCGCTCGCGTGCTGGCTCTCGACAGTGCGCCCGGAATGCTGCGCGCCGCGGCGCGCCAGAGCCGCTGGCGGCAGCGCTTCGATCGGGTATGCGCCGATGCGCTGCGGCTGCCGCTCGCTGCGGCGAGCATCGATCTGGTCTTCAGCAATCTCATGCTGCAGTGGTGCGAGCCCCTCGATGTGGCGCTCGCCGAGGTGCGTCGCGTGCTGCGTCCCGGCGGCTTCTTCGGCTTCAGCAGCTTCGGGCCCGACACGCTGCGCGAGCTGCGCGCCGCCTGGTCGGCGGTCGATGCGGGCGCGCACGTGAGCGGCTTCCTCGATATGCACGATGTGGGCGATGCGCTCGTGCGCGCGGGCTTCGTCGAGCCGGTGCTCGATGTGGAGCGGCTGACGCTCACTTATCAGGACGTGCGTGCTCTGGTGCGCGACTTGAAGGCGATCGGTGCGCAGAACGAGACGGCGGCCCGCTCGCGCGGGCTCACCGGCAAGCACAAGTGGCGCGCGATGGAATCGGCATACGAGACGTTCCGCAGCGAGGGCCGGCTCCCGGCCACGTACGAGGTGGTGTACGGCGCTGCCTGGTTGCCGGCCGGCGAGGCGGCGGCGCGTGCCCCCATGACGAGCGGCGAGACACGCATCCCGCCCTCGGCCATCCGCCGGCGCTCCAAGGGCGGCCCGGCATGAGGGCGGCAGCAGGTCTCTTCGTGACCGGCACGGACACCGGCGTCGGCAAGACTCACTGCGCCGTGCTGCTCACCCGCGCCCTCGCGAGCCGCGGGCTGCGCGTCGCGGTGATGAAGCCGGTGGCCGCCGGGGCGGCGCCGACCACCGAGGGACTGCGCAACGAGGACGCCCTGGCGCTGATGGAGGCGGCGAGCGTCGCAGCGGATTACGCCACGGTCAACCCTTACTGCCTGCCCGCGCCCGTCTCGCCGCATCTCGCGGCGGCGGCCTGCGGCATCGAGATCACGCTGGCGCCCATCCTGCAGGCCTACGCGCGCCTCGCACGGGCAGCCGACCTGGTGATCGTGGAGGGGGCGGGTGGTTGGCTCGCGCCGCTTGCTCCGCGCCTCACGATCGCCGACCTCGCGCGGGCGCTCGCGCTGCCCGTGGTGCTCGTCGTCGGGCTGCGCCTCGGCTGCCTGAACCATGCCGCACTCAGCGCACAGGCGATTCGCGCCTGCGGGCTGTCCCTTGCGGCGTGGATCGGCAATGCCATCGATGTGGAATTTGCGCTTCCGCAAGAGAACCTGGCGACGCTCGCGCGGCTGCTCGGGACCGAGCCCCTGTGTGTGCTTCCCTGGAGACGCGCGGAGGCGGCGCCGCGGGGGCGGCCTAGCGAGATTACCGAGGCGGCACTCGAGCGCTCGCTCGAGGCCGCGCACACCACCGCGCGGACGAGCGCCTGACGCCGACGCCTGAGGCCGACGCGGTCCCCGTCGCCAGCGCTCCGCGCCGTGTTGCGGCGCGCGATGCCCGAATGGGTACGGTCGCGCCGCCAGATGGGCACGGTGGCGCCGGGGGATGCGACCTAAGTGCTTGTTTGCGTGTCCAATTGTCTCGGGTAAGATCCTTGCAGGCCATGCCTGTGAGCATTGCAGAGATCCGACGGACCGTCTGGTGGACGCCGCACTTCAGCGCATCGACATCGCCCCGAACTGTTCGCTGACCGTGCGCGGCGCAGTCGGCTTCTTTGCGAGCCTCTGCAGCCTGTCGCTCGCGATCGCAGGGCTGCTCACGATCCTCGGTTACTGGCCCATCCTGCCCTTCGCAGGGCTCGAGATGGTGCTGCTGGCCTGGGCACTGAAGTCGAGTCTCGGCCGCCGGCGCGACCGTCAGAGCATCATCGTGTCCGAGCGCGACGTGCTCGTGGAATCGCGCTGCGGATCGCGCTGTGTACAAGTCGTGTTTCCGCGGCACTGGGCGCAGGTTAAACTTAGACGTTCTCCATCGCGCCTGCATCCGAGCCGCCTCGTGATCGAGTCGCACGGTCGTCAATGCGAGGTCGGAGAATTCCTCACGGAGGAGGAGCGCAAGGGACTCGCGGCGCGGCTCAGTCGGCTGATTGGCCGTATCAACGAGTCGCCCACGCTCGCCTAGGACCGGCCGCGCGCTGCAGTAAGGTCGCAGCAGCGCAGGCGGCGGTCAGGCCGCTCGAGGTCATTGTGGAGAGATGGGCCGGCGCCACCGGCTCCGTAGGTGTGGTCGTGCAGCCGCTGGCGCGGCGCGGGCCGCTTCGATTGGCTGCGGCCGCAGGCCGTCGCGGAGGCTCCCGCAAGGGGGCACGAGAAAGACTCAATGATGCGCACATCGCTCAGCAAGCTCGCCGCTCTCGCGGCACCCCTTCTGCTCGCCTCCGGGGCCGCCCGCGCCCAATCTGGCTGGAGCCTGCTCAATCTCCCTCACGGTGTCACCGACATCTCGCGCAAGATCTACGACCTGCACATGCTGATCTTCTGGATCTGCGTGGCGATCGGGATCGTCGTGTTCGGGGTCATGATCTACTCCATCGTGACCTTCCGGCATTCGAAGGGGGCGGTGCCCGACACCACCATGGTGCACAACACCAAGGTGGAGATTCTCTGGACCATCGTCCCGGTCATCATTCTGATCGGCATGGCCGTGCCCTCGGCACGCACGCTGGTCGAGATCGAGGACCTGCGCAATTCCGAGCTCACCGTCAAGGTGACCGGCTTTCAGTGGGGCTGGAACTACGACTATCTCGACAAAGGCGTGAGCATCTACTCGCGGCTCGACCGAGCGAGCGATGCCGCCCGGCAACTCGGCTCGGGCATCGACCCGAACACCGTCCCGCACTACCTGCTGAACGTCGATCATCCGTTCGTGGTGCCCGTCGGCACCAAGGTGCGCCTGCTCATCACCGCCAACGACGTGATCCACTCCTGGTGGGTCAAGGATTTCGGGGTCAAGAAGGACGCGATCCCGGGCTACGTCAACGAGGCCTGGTTCAAGGTCGATGACGACAAGCCCGGCATCTACCGGGGCAACTGCGCCGAGCTCTGCGGCCGCGACCACGGCTTCATGCCGATCGTCGTGGACGTACGCAGCAAAGCCGACTTCGCGGCCTGGCTGAAGGCGACCGCCGCCGCCCAGAAGGCCGCGCAGGCGCAACCGCAGACGGCGCAGGTGAGCGCACCGCCCTCCATCGGCTAGTCGCGACGGCAGCCGAACGACCGCAACCCTTTATTCCGTAGAGAGCGCACCATGGCCGAAGCAACCCCACTGCACGCCGCCCACGACGACCACGACCACAAGCCGCATGGCTGGCGGCGCTGGGTCTACGCCACGAACCACA
The DNA here is from genome assembly GCA_035504015.1 of Steroidobacteraceae bacterium. Lineage (GTDB taxonomy): Bacteria > Pseudomonadota > Gammaproteobacteria > Steroidobacterales > Steroidobacteraceae > JASHUC01. The sequence continues at coordinate 2,624 of DATJSR010000172.1, read as the reverse complement.
AGGACATCGGCACGATGTACCTGGTGTTCAGCGGGCTCATGTTCTTCGTCGGCGGCGGCATGGCCATGATCATCCGCGCCGAGCTCTTCAAGCCGGGCATGCAGCTCGTCGACCCGGCGTTCTTCAACTCCATGACGACCATGCACGCGCTGTTCATGATCTTCGGCGCGGTGATGCCGGCATGGACGGGCCTCGCCAACTGGATGATCCCGATGCAGGTCGGCGCACCCGACATGGCGCTGCCCCGGCTCAACAATTTCAGCTTCTGGATCCTGCCCTTCGCTTTCACGCTGCTGTTCTCGACGCTGTTCGTGCCGGGCGGCGGACCTGCCGGTGGTTGGACCATGTATCCGCCGCTGATGCTGCAGGGTGGCGCCTCCTTCCCGATGACGATCTTCGCCATCCACATGATGGGCGCCTCCTCGATCCTCGGTGCCATCAACGTCATCGTCACCATCATGAACATGCGCGCGCCGGGGCTGTCGCTGCTGCGGATGCCGCTCTTCGTGTGGACGTGGCTGATCACCGCGTACCTGCTGATCGCGGTGATGCCGGTGCTCGCCGGCGCCGTCACGATGCTCCTCACCGACCATTTCTTCGGCACCACCTTCTTCACCGCGGCGGGGGGCGGGGACCCGGTGATGTTCCAGCACATCTTCTGGTTCTTCGGTCACCCCGAGGTCTACATCCTCATCCTGCCGGCCTTCGGCGTCGTCTCGGAGATCATTCCCACCTTCTCGCGCAAGCCGCTCTTCGGCTACGAGGCGATGGTGTACGCGACCGCCTCGATCGCCTTCCTGTCCTTCATCGTGTGGGCGCACCACATGTTCACCGTGGGCATGCCGCTCGCCGGGCAGCTGTTCTTCATGCTCTCGACGATGCTCATCGCCATCCCCACCGGGGTGAAGGTCTTCAACTGGACCGCGACGCTCTACAAGGGCTCGCTCTCGTTCGAGCCGCCGATGCTGTTCGCGCTCGCGTTCCTGTTCCTCTTCACGATCGGCGGCTTCTCCGGTCTCATGTGCGCGATCGTGCCGGCCGACTACCAGTACCAGGACACCTACTTCGTGGTGGCGCACTTCCACTACGTGCTGGTGCCGGGCGCGATCTTCGCCATCATGGGCGCGGTCTATTACTGGCTGCCGAAGTGGACCGGGAACATGTACAACATGACCCTCGGCAAGTGGCACTTCTGGCTGTCGGCGATCTTCGTCAACGTCGTGTTCTTCCCGCAGCACTTCCTCGGGCTCGCCGGCATGCCGCGGCGCGTTCCCGACTACGCCGTGCAGTTCACCGACTGGAACATGGTGTCCTCGATCGGCGCCTTCTGCTTCGGAGCCTCGCAGCTGCTCTTTCCGATCCTCATCTGGAAGTGCGTGCGCGGCGGTGAGCGCGTTCCCGCCAGGGTGTGGGAGGGCGCACACGGCCTCGAGTGGGAGCTGCCCTCGCCGCCGCCGTATCACTCGTGGACCGAGCCGCCTTCCGAGACCGTGATCGCACGGGGCGCCGAGCACTGATGAGCAGCAGCCTCACAGCGTCCGCCGCCGCTCATCCCGAAGCCCGGAGCCAGCGCCGGCGCGTGCGCCGCACCGCCATCGTGCTCGGGTTGGTGGCGGGCAGCTTCTATCTCGGCTTCATCGCCATGGCGGTGTACAAGGCGATGCACTGAGCATGCTGCCCGGCTCCATCGATCGCCTCACGCTCGCCCACCCGCTCCAACGCGCGTCGACACTGCTTTCAGTCAGGAAATGACCATGGCACAGGCCCAGGCACCGAACAGCTCCGACACTCCGCCGTACTACATTCCGCACCACAGTCCCTGGCCGATCCTCGGCTCGGTATCGCTCTTCACCATCATGCTGGGAGCGATCTCCTTCCTGAACGACTGGCTGCCGATCTGGGCGCTCGCGCCCGGTTTCGTGCTGCTCTTCGGCATGTTCATCGGCTGGTTCTCCACGGTCATCGGCGAGAATCAGCACGGCACCTACAACCTGCAGGTGGATCGCTCGTTCCGCATGGGGATGATGTGGTTCATCTTCTCGGAAGTCATGTTCTTCGCCGCCTTCTTCGGCGCGCTCTTCTACGCGCGCATGCTGGCGGTGCCCTGGCTCGCCGGCCATGGCGTGCGCTTCGTCACCAACTACGTGCTGTGGCCGGGCTACGAGGGCGCATGGCCCACCAACGGTCCCGGGCACGTGGGCGGCAAGAACGGCACCTTCGAGGTGATCCCGGCATTCGGCATTCCGGCGATCAACACGCTCATCCTGCTCACGAGCGGCTTGACGGTCACCATCGCCCATCACGCGCTGCGAGCGCGCAATCGCGCCGTGCTCACCGTCTTCCTGGCGCTCACCTTCCTGCTCGGCTTCTCCTTCGTGACGCTGCAGGTGCACGAATACGGCGAGGCCTACCGCGAGCTCGGACTGCGGCTCTCGACCGGCATCTACGGCTCCACCTTCTTCATGCTGACCGGCTTTCACGGCCTGCACGTCACCATCGGCGCCATCATGCTGCTGGTGATCTGGCTGCGCGTGCTGCGCGGGCACTTCACCCCGCAGCGCCATTTCGCCTTCGAGGCCGTCGCGTGGTACTGGCACTTCGTCGATGTGGTGTGGCTCGGGCTG
>DATJSR010000171.1:0-26817 GCA_035504015.1 Steroidobacteraceae bacterium | reverse complement strand
CTCGAGCTGACGCTCAAAGGCAAGATCGCTCGCGATACGGATATCGACGATGCGATCGTTGCGAGCGGCGCGCAGATTGCGATGCGCCAGGGCGTTGAGCGCACTCGAGTGGCGAAGCCGCGCCAGTACTTCCTGCTGGCGAGCTACGCACCCACCGCACTGCAGATGCTGCTGATGCGCTACTGGCGCGCGCACCACATGCCGAAGGAGCTGGCGACGTTTCCGCTGGGCAGCGTGCGGATCGACTATCGGGGCACGGACAGCGTCGTGCTCCGGGGCAAGCTTCTGCAGTTGGATCGCTATCTGGTCCGAGGCGTGATCTGGGGCCGCGAGGCTCTCTGGCTCGATGCGCAACATCGCCTCGTCGCGCTGGTCGGCATCGATGCCGAGTTCGACCACTTCGAGTCCGTGCGCGAGGGCTTCGAGAGCCTGCTGCCGACGCTCATCGCCTCGGCGGGCAAGGACGGCATGGCGGCGCTCGCGGCGCTGGGACACTCGCTGCCGGGAATCCGCGCCAAGCGGTTGGCGCTCGTCGGCGGCACGCTCATCGATGGCACCGGCGCTCCGCCCGTGAGGAACGCCACGATCCTCCTCGAGGGCAACCGCATCAGCGCCATCGGCCCGTCCTCTCGGCTGGCGGTGCCGCGGGATGCCACGCGGATCGATGTCCATGGCAAGACCATCCTTCCCGGGCTCTGGGACATGCACGCGCATTTCGAGCAGGTGGAGTGGGGACCGGTGTATCTCGCCGCAGGCGTGACGACCGTGCGCGACTGTGGCAATGAGTTCGAGTTCATCACGGCCGTGCGCGATGCCATCCGCGATGGCCGGGGTCTCGGGCCGCGGATCCTCATGGCCGGGCTCGTCGATGGCAGCGGACCGATCGCACTCGGCATTCAACGCGTCGACACCCCCGAGCAGGCCAAGTACTGGGTCGACCGCTATCACGCGGCCGGCTTTACGCAGATGAAGATCTACTCCTCCGTGGCCCGGGACAACGTGGCGGCGGTCGCCCGCGAGGCGCATGCGCTCGGCATGAGCGTCACCGGGCACATTCCGGAAGGCATGACGCTGCGACAGGGTATCGAGGCGGGCATGGATCAGGTCAATCACATCGGCTACGTGCTCGATGCCATGCTGCCGCCGGGTGCGCTACCGGAGCGCACCCAACGGGTGGCAAGAGCCCGGGTCCGCGCAGCGCTCGATCTGCAATCCGACAGCGCCCGCGACACCGTGCGCTTTCTGCAGCAGCACGGCGTGGTGATCGACCCGACGGTCGCCTTGTCGGAGTTGGCGACCGTCTCCTCCGCAAAGCCTTATGCGCAATTCGAACCCGGGGTATCGAGAGTCGCGCCGGAGCTTGCGGTCGCCTTTCCAGCCCCTACCCCCGCTGCCGCGGCTGATCCGATGCCGGCGCTGAGGGAGGCGATCCTTGCGAGGGAGTTGGCCATCATCGGTGAGTTGCACAAGGCCGGCATCGCCATCGTCGCCGGGACCGACCAGGCCGTTCCCGGCTTCAGTGTCTACCGCGAGGTGGAGCTCTACGTACAGGCAGGCTTTACGCCGATGGAGGCGATTCAGGCGGCGACGCTGGTGCCTGCGCGTGTGTTGCACGAGGACCGGGACCTCGGAACCCTGCAAGTCGGCAAGATCGCGGATCTGGTCGTCCTGGGGAAAGATCCCCTCGAGTCGATCCACAACATCCGCAGCGTCGAGAAGGTCGTCTCCGCGGGCGTGCTGTACGAGACGGGTCCCTTGTGGCAGGCCGTGGGCTTCAGGCCGTGACCTCATCCGAGACGCAGGCGCAGGAGCACGCCGCGCTTCAAATCGGTCGGGCCGCCATCTCGAGGTGCAAGCGATCACCCTGGTACGGATGTCTGCGGATGACGGCCTCGTTGAGCTCGATGCCGAGACCCGGCTCGGTGGGCGGAACGATGTAGCCCTGCTCCCAGCGAATCGGCTTCAGCAGCATCTCGGCGTGAAAGCCCTGCCAGCGCTCGATACCCTCCTGAATGAGAAAGTTCGGGCTGCAGGTTGCGAGCTGGATCGCGGCGGCACCGACTACCGGGCCACAGTAGACGTGCGGGGCGATCTGCACGTGTTGCACCTCGGCCATCGAGGCGATCTTCTTCGCCTCCAGCAGCCCGCCGACGCGCCCGAGATTCATCTGCAGAATGGCGGCGCCGCCCGCGGCGAGCAGGCGCCCGAAATCGTACTTCGTGGCGAGCCGCTCGCCCGCTGCGATCGGGATGCGCGTGGCGCGCGCCACCTTCGCCATCTCCTCCGGCGCATCGGGGGGCACCGGCTCCTCGAACCACAACGGATCGTAGGGCTCGATCTGGCGCGCGAGCCGCACGGCACCCGCCGCCGTCATCTGCCCATGCGTGCCGAAGAGCAGATCGGCGTTGCTGCCGACCGCCTCGCGCAGTCGCTGCATGAAGCGCACCGAGAGCGCGAGCGCCTCGAGCGAGAGCTGCCGCCCGTCGAAAGCCGAATACGGCCCCACGGGGTCGAATTTGATGGCCGTGAAGCCCTGCTTGACGAGTTCGGCGGCGCGCTCGGCCGAGAGGTCCGGGTCCTGATAGACATCGACCTGGTCCTCGGGACGGCGGTAGATGTAGGTATAGGAGCGCAGCCGCTCGTGCACCTGCCCGCCGAGCAGGTTGTAGATGGGCTGTCCCGCCTCCTTGCCGATGATGTCCCAGCAGGCCATCTCGAGCGCGCTCAGCACTCCCATCAGGGTGAGGTCCGGATGCTGCGTGTAGCCTGCGGAGTACACGCGGCGCCAGAGCCGCTCGATGCGGTGGGGATCCTCGCCCTGCAGGTAGCGCGCGAACACGTCCTCGAGCATCTTCGTCACCAGGTGCGGCGCGAAGGGAACGCAGTACGCCTCGCCGATACCGCTCACGCGCTCACCGGTGGTGAGCTTCACCAGCACGAAGTAAGGGCCGCCGTTGTGCGGCGGGGGATTGCCGACCACGAAGGTCTCGATGTCGGTGAGCTTCATATCAGCACACGCGAATCCCCGTCGCGCGCTCCTGATCGGCGATCAGGCGCTTGAGCGAGAGGAACAGGTGCGCGGTGGCCCAGAAGCCGGTGGGCGCGAGGAACAGCAGGGCGATGCGTAGCGACTCCGCGGTGGGTCCGGAGGGGGGCGCGAAGGCATCGCTCAGAAATCCGACCATCTGCGGCGCAATCACCAGATTGCAGACATTCGCGACGAACAGCACCGTGGCGCAGAACACGGCCCGCATGCGCGGCTGCGCCAGATTGTTGAGGATGCCGAAGCCGGGCCCGATGTAAAAATAGATCGACGGGACGAAGATCCAGAGCAGCGCCTTGGTGAGAGCGAGCGAATGGGTCCAGTAAATGACGATGGATACGATGGTCGCGGCTCCGATCCAGTAGCCCATCAGGCGCACGATGCGGCACGGATGCGTCATCGCGGGTCGGCCGATGAGCCATGCCGTGAATACGGTGGCGGCCGAGCCGCCGATCAGGTGCATGGGCTCGAGTACGGCGCTCGCCTGGCCGGCGCTCAGGTGATACATGCGCTGCAGAAAAGTGGGTGTCCAGTACATGAGTCCCCAGCCCCAGAGCGCACACAGCGCCGTGCCTGCGATCACGTGCACGGCCGAACGCTGTGCCAGCAGGAAGCGCAGGGTCTCCCGGATCGAGGGTGCGCTCTCGTCGGCCTTGCGATCGAGCTGCCCGCGCTGTGGCTCGCGGATGGTGAGCAGGATGAGGATCCCGGCGATCACTCCGGGGATGCCGAGCACATAGAACACCTGACGCCAGCCGTAGCGGTCGACGAAGGTGCTCGCGATCCACGCCGCGAGCCAGGCGCCGATCGGCGCGCCGAGCGAGAACACGGTGAGCGCCATGGGACGGCGCCGCGCCGGGAAGTAGTCGGAAAGCAGTGAGTTTGCACCGGGCGTGCCGCCCGCCTCACCCACGCCGACGCCGATGCGCGCCACCAGGAACTGCAGCACGGAGTGCACCATACCGGTGAACGTGGTCATCGCAGACCAGGCGATCATCGACAGGGCGATGATGCCGCGGCGGCTGTAGCGGTCGATCAACCAGGAGATCGGGAAGCCGAGAACGACGTAGAACCACGCGAGCGCGACCCCGGTGACGAAGGCGATCTGCGAGTCGGAGAGATGCAGATCGAGGCGGATCGGCTCGAGCACGTTGGAGGTGACGTAGCGGTCGGCGATGCTGAGCGTGTAGACCACGCACATCATGGTGAGAACGTACCAGCGTGTCAGCGCCGAAGTGCTGTTCTCCACGTCGCCGGCCTGCAGCGGTACGGTTTCTGTCGTCACTCGGCAGCCCCCAAAGACATACGTGGCACGCAAGCGCCATGGTAAGGGTTTCCCGCGGTCCCGTCCTGTGGCCACGGGGGGCCCTGCGGCCGGAAAGCCGCTAGCGTGGAGTGGGACCTGCCCCGAGCAGCCGCGCGAGCGTCACGCGGGCATCCTCCAGCCCGGCGAATGGCATATCCGCCTCGATCGCGGCCGCCAGATGCGCGCGTGCCTGCTCGCGCTGCCCGGCGGCGAGCTCCGCCTTCGCGAGGTGATAGCTCAGCGCGGCGGAGGCGGGTGCCCGCACCGAGGCCCGGCGCAGCAGCGCTAGCGCCGTGGCGCTATCGCCGCGCTTGTAGGCGACCCAGCCGGCCGCATCGAGCAGCAGCGGGTCGTCCGAGCCGGCAAAGGAGGCGGCAAGCGCCCGGGCGCGCTCGAGACTTGCCGCATCGTGGCGATAGGTGACGAGCATCAGGGCCAGATTGCGCGCCACCAGCGGGCGGCCGGGCGTGCGCCGATCGAGCAGCTCGTACTCACGGATCGCATCCTCGACGCGTCCGGCGCGCTCGTAGAAGGCGGCGAGATCGGTCAGGAGCGAGGGCTCGGGGCCGCACGCGGCGAGCGCACGCTGGTAGGTGGCGAGCGCCTGCTCGGGAGCGCCCGAAGCCGCCTGCGCGAGCGCCAGGTTGCGATACGGGGAGACCCACGCCGGCGCCGCCTCGGTCGCTCGCTGCAGCTCGCGCTCGGCCGCGCCGTAATCCTTCTGCGCGAGATAGACCTGTCCCAGCAAGTCATGCACGGGCGCATCGTGGGAATGGCCCGCGAGCAGTGCCTCGAGTCTCGCGATGGCGCGATCGGCGTGACCCAGCCGCGCCTCGAGGTCCACCCAGGCGACGAGCGCATCGAGGTCGCGCGGCTCGCGCACGAGCGCGCGCTCGAGGTCGGCGCGCGCGGCCGCATCGTGGCGCCCTGCGAGCTCGATGCGCGCGGCCAGATACGGCGCGAGCGCACGCGTCGGCGTCAGCCTCTCGAGCACGTGCACGGCGCGCGTCGCCGCATCGAGCTCCGAGCGCTGCAGGTAGGTCTCGATCAGGGCGCGCTGCGCCGGCAGGTTCTGCGGCTGCGCGCCGACCAGCGGCTCGAGCAGCGCCTGCGCCTGCGCGGCCTGGCCGCTCTCGGCGAGCGCGCGCGCGAGCTCGAGGGTGATCGCCGGATCCCCCGGCGAGCTCACCGCGGCGGCGCGCAGTGCATCGAGCGCACTCGGCACGTCGCCGTCGGCGAGCTCGGCGCGCGCGAGCGCCTGCCAGCCCGGCGCCCAGCTCGCGCGATGCTGGACCACGAGCCGCGCATCGGCGAGCGCCGCCGCCACGTCGTACTGGGAGAGGTGAATCTGCGCGCGCAGCAGCCGTGCCTCATCATCCTGGGGTTGCTCGCGCAACACCTCATCGACGCCGGCAAGGGCCGGTGCGAGCGCACCCCGCTCCGCATCGATCGCTGCGAGCCGCTCACGAGCCGTGCGTGCCGGGCGAGCGGCACCCGCGGCGAGCACGCGCCGGTACACCGCGACCGCCTCCTCGGTCGCGCCCTGCTTGTGCAGCAGCTCCCCGAGCGCCAGCTGCAGATCCGCATCGCTCGGCTGGGCCTCGATCCAGCGCGCGAGGGTCTCGCGTGCCGCACGCGGCGAGCGATGCTCGTTGAGGAAATCGAGGTAGGCGAGCCGTGGCTCGAGCTCCTGGGGCGAGCCGCGCACGGCATCCTCGAGCAGCTTCTGCGCCTCATCGATGCGCCCATCGAGCACGTAGAGCTGTGCCAGCGCGCGCCGCTGCGCGAGCTGGCGCGGCAGCAGATGAATGGCCTGCTGCAGCTCGAGCTCCGCGCCGGCACGATCGCCGCGGGCCAGATCCATATCGGCGAGCAGGCGGTGCAGATCGGCCGACCCGGGGTGCGCGCGCATGGCCGTGCTGGCGAGTGCACGCGCCTGATCGGTGCGCCCCTGCTGCCGATAGAGCATGGCGAGGAGCAGCGCGGCGTTCTCGCTCTGGGGCGCGAGGCGATAGGCCTGCTCGGCGTCGGCGAGCGCCCCCTGGGGCTGATGCAGCTGCGCGTGCGCCGTGCCGCGCAAGGTCAGCAGCTCGGCACTGTCGGGATGGCGCTGCAGCACCGGCTGCAGCAATGTGAGCACTTGCGCGGCCCTGCCACTCGCGAGCTCGAGGCGTGCGAGCGCGGCATAGGCGGGCAGGTAATCCGCGGGGGCCGCGATGGCTGCGCGAAAATCCTCTTCGGCCTCCGCCTGCTCGCCGAAGCGCTGCGCCAGACGCCCGGCGAGATAGCGCACCTGCGGATCGTCGGGCATGGCACGCACGGCGGCCCGCAGCTCGAGTTGCGCGTGGCGCAGGTCGCCCGCGGCGAGAAAGGCGCGACCGCTCTGCAGATGCTTCTGCCCCGGCGGCTCCTGCGGGTGACAGGCCGCGAGCGCCAGGCAGATGGCCGCGAGCCCGAGACGATGGGACGTCATCTACAGCGTCGTCAGCCCGTGCTGGATGGCAAACTTGATGACGGCAGCCAGGTCCGGGAGGCCCAGCTTCTGCATCATGCGGCTGCGGTAGGAATCGACGGTCTTGGGCGAGAGGTGCAGCTCGGTGCCGATCTCCGCGCTCGAGTAGCCATCCGCCACCAGTCGCAGGATCTCGCTCTCGCGCTTGGAGAGAAGCTCGATGGGATGGGCCCCCGCGCGGCTGTGCAGATTCTCCGCCACGACCTCGGCGACCCTCGGACTCAAGTAGCGCCGTCCGGCGCTCACCGCCCGAATGGCAGCGACGATCTCGCGCCCGGCCGATTCCTTGAGGACATAGCCGCGCACACCCGCGGCGAGCGCCTGGAACACGTGTCCGGGCCCGCCATGCATGGTAAGCATGATGCAGCGCATGCTCGGGCGCTCCTCGCTCACGCGGCGCACCACGGCAATGCCATCGAGACCTGGCATGGAAATGTCGACGATAGAGACATCGGGGTTCAGAGCGAACATGAGCTCGAGCGCTTGCGGACCATCATCTGCCGTGCCCGCCACCTCCATGTCCGATTGCGCAGCGATGAGCGCAACCAGCCCGTCCCGAACGATCCCATGGTCATCGGCGATCAGAACCCTGATCCGAGCGCTCACGGCACGACTGTACTACCGTCCCCGACGGGCCGTAAGGCCGCGCGTGCCGCCATCAGCTGGCGGACACCGCCGGCAGGCTCAATCCTAACGCTTGCTCCGAAGCCGCAGGCTCGAGGCTCGGCGCTACCGGCGCGACGTCGGTGCCGTGCCCGGGGGTACCGTGCCCAGGGGTGCCGGGATGCGCCATCCGCGGCAGCTCGCACAGGGCATGCAGCCATCCGAGCTCTCGCTCCTGCCACAGGCGCACCCCGCTGATACGCGCCCGCAGCGCGACTGACCCGCATTGCACCAGGTTGGGGGTGGGTCCGGGCTGCGCGAAGTCCAGGCGCAGGCGCAGCTGCACCAGCGTGCTCTGCCCGCTCAGCTCGATCTGGATCCCCGCCACGTAGGTCACCTGCATGCAGTAGGTGAGGATCTCGCGGGCGAGCTCGTAGAGACTCTCTTGCTCGCGGGGGCTCAGCTCGAGTGCCGGAGCGATGCGCACGCTCACCTGCGGGGGGCGTTGCTGACCGGTGGCAAGGAGCTGCGGCAGCAGGCGCAGTGCGGATGCGAGATCGTTGCGGTCGCCGCGCATCGGGGACAATCCATGAGCCAGCTGCCGGCAGGTGGCCGCCGCATGACTTGCAATGGAGGCCAGTGCGCGCAGCGCCGCGCGCGGCTGTTGGGCGCCGGCCAGCGCGCTTGCGAGCGCCTCGGCGTCCCTGACCACCTCCCCGAAGGGTGGCCCGAGGAGGCGCTCAACGTGGGCGGCGAGCATGCGCCGCTCCTGGTCGGTACGCCCGATGAGCGCCTGGCGCAGGCTGTTGCGCTCTGTCTCGTCCTGAGCGAAGCAGACAACCAGGGACTGATCCTGCGCGCGGCAGGTGGCGAGCCACAGCGAGGCCTCGAAGAGCTCGCCCCAGCGACGGCGGTGCCGCCCCTCGATGGGACCCTGCACGCCTTGCCCGGAGACGCTCAGAGTGGCCGCCTCGAGAGGCACGGCCAGCAGCTCGTGAACGTGCGCGGGGGGGGCTTCGGGGCCATAGCCGTAGCTGGCGAGCATGCGCGGATTGGTCTCGAGAATGGCGCCGGTCGCCGGGTCGTGGACCCACAGCGCGCGCGGGTCGCTGCGAAAGAGCTGCCGGTAGAAGCTGGCGAGGGAGTCGAGGCGTCGCCCGCGCGCATCGTGCTCGGCAAACAGCGCCACCATGAAGAGCGAGGTGACGGCGAGGACACTGACGAACCCCCAGGCGTAGCGCAGACCCAGCGCCGGCTCGAGCGCAGACACGGGACTCCAGCCGAGGCGCATGCAGGCCACCACCTCCAGGCTCGCGAACAGGGTCGCGAGGCATGCCAGGCCTGCGCCGAAGCGCGCCGCGGCCCACACGATCAGCACGATGGCCGCGAAGAGCAGCGGGAAAAGAAAGAAGGCGTCGGCGAGCGCCGATGCCGCAAGGCAGTAGCCGCCAAACAGCAGCCCCCAGGCGATGAGCTCGCGCCGCGACTCTCTGCGCAACCTCGTCAGGCTCGGCGCCGACAGCACCGTCGGAACCACCAGCACCACGCCCGCAAGTGCATTCCACCATGCAGTGGTCAGTGTGAGGATCAGGGCCGGGCTGACTCGCCCTGCAAGCAGCTCGTGCAGCCATCCGCCGAGCGCGGGGCGCAGCGGGCCCGGCAGCGCCGTAGATTCGAGCTGGCTGCAAAGCGCCGCGGCGAGAGCGAGCACGGGCGTCAGCGCAGCCCACACACCCGCACCCACCAGCAGCAGCAGGATGGCATCCCTGCCCTGATCGAAGCGACTGGAGAAGCCGAGGCGTCGCAGGGTCGTCGCCGTGAGAATGCATCCGGCGAATGTGATGGGCGCAAGAGCGCCTGCCAGCAGCCAACCTTCATCATTGACCCAGACGCGCGCGAGCAGCACCCCGAGGAGCGCCCCGAGAAGCGGCCGCCAGCCAAAGCGCAGCTGAACCGCCACCGCAAGGCCGAGGCCGAGCGAGGGCGCGATCATTCGCGGATCGCCGAAGGAGGCGTGGCGCATGAGCAGGTGCGTGCCGGCCAAGGCACCGAAGCAGCCGAGGGCAATTCCGAGGCTCAGGAGCAGCTCGCGTGCGAGCGTACTGAGACTGAAGGGTCGGGAGCGAGCGATGAGCGGCGTGGATGGTGCGCGGCCCGAGCCGTGCACGGGCGCTGCCGCGGGCGCGGCGGGCTCTTCGCCCTGGCGCGGCAGTGTGAGCTGAACGCGCGTGTAGCCGGCGATGGATTCCAGACCCAGGCGCGCGCCGATCGCCTGCGCGCGCAAGTGCATCGAGGTCAGGCCGAGGCCGCCCGTCGGCTGCCGCTGGGCCGCTTCCACGCCAATGCCGTTGTCCTCGATGCTGAGCAAGAGGGCGTCCTCGCGCCGCTGCAGACGGATGTGGATCTGCTCGGCCCGTGAGTGCTTGAGGGCATTCGCGGTCGCCTCCTGGGCCACGCGGTAGAGATGCTCGAGATGCTCGATCGGCAGCTCGATGGGCGCTCGTCCCTCGATGGTCACGGCCACGCGGGTGCGCTCCTGCACGGGCAGAGTCTGGGGCAGATGCCGCAGCGCCGCGCACAGATCGCCTTCGAAGCGCTCGAGCGCCGAGATGCCCGCCGTCAGCTGTTGCAGAGAGGTCGCGCATTCCCTGGCCACGCTCACCAGGCGGCTCAAAGCGGCGCGCCCCTGAGGCGAGTCCCAGGGGGCCGCGCTCTGCAGCATCGCCTCTGCGCCGATCGTCAGCCCGGCCACGGACTGACCGAGCCCGTCGTGCAGCTCCTGCGCAATGCGCTGGCGCTCCTCATCGGCAATGGAGATCAGCCGCCGGCGCAGGCGTTGCGCGTCGGTGAGATCCAGGACGTTATGGAGCTCGACCTGCCGACCCTCCAGCTCGCAGGCGACCGAGGACAGCAGCACCTCGCGCTCCTGCCCGTCGCGAGCGCGCAGCCGCTGCAGCGGCTCGGCAATGAGCTGTGCCCGCGGCAGCGATTCGGCCCGCAACGCCGGACCCGTCAGGAGCTCCTGCAAGCGCATCTGCGTGAGCTCAGCCTGCGAGTAGCCGTAGCGCGCGACGGCCTGGTCGTTGGCCAGCAGGATACGGCCGCTCACCGCATCGGTGACCCACAGGGGGCTCGGGTTGGCGGTGAAGAGACAGCGGTAGCGCTCGGCGCTCACCGCCAGCAGGCGCTCGCGGCGGCTGCGCGCTCCGAGCATGACCGAGAGCAGCGGGGCGAGACCGGTGAGCACCCCGATGAAGCCCCACGTGGCGGTGATGCCACTCTCGAGCGGAGCCGACCGCAGCGGGCCCAATCCCATGCAGGTACCCGCCGCGGTCACCATCACCAGCAGCAGCGTGCAGGAGGCGGCGACGAGCATCCCGAACTCCACCGCCGTCCACGCCACGAGCACCAGCGCCACCACCAGCAGCGGCCAGCACTGCCAGGTGTCGCTCGCGAGCAGGCTCGCCACACTCCAGGCGACCGTCACCGCCAGGGCGGCCATCAGCGCCAGCGGTCGCTTCTGAGCAGCGCGACGTGCGCGGCGCGGGCTGGCGAGGAGCACCGGCACCATGAGCAACACGCCGCCCAGGGCGTTGAGCTGCCAGTGGAGATTGGACAGCCAGAACGCACGGGTGAGCATCGGTCCATGCATCCCCGGCCAGCCGATCTGCGCGAGGTAGTCGGCCGGCATGCGCTGTGGCTCGAGCAGCAGGCCCAAGAGCAAACCCGCGTTGTCGAAGCAGGCCGCGAGCAGCCGCGCCGCCAGTGCGGCGCCGACCAGCAAGGTCACGTCACGCACTCGGTCGAGTTGTCGGCGGAAGCCCCAGGCACGCAGCAGGGTTACCGTCAGCACCGCTGCCAGGCTCTCACCGATGGCGTCGGCGAGCACGGTCGAGGCCGGATCGCCGTGCACCGCTCCCCACGTGAGCGCGCTGCCGATCAAGATCGCGGGCCACAAGCGCCGGCCACCGAGGATGATGAGGCCGACGGCGACACCCTCGGACAGCCAGGGCAATGGATACAGCGACAAGGAGATCTGTGCCGGGATGTAATGCTCGATGAAGCGCAGCATCAGTAAACTGAGACCGACGTAGACCGCGATCAGCAAGCCAACGCCCAGCTGCGAGCGTCGGATCGAGGCATTCAGGCGGGGCAGCAGATAGATCATGGCTCGTAGCGTGCAACGGCCGCAGGGGCGGGTATGCCGGGAGTTCTGGATTTCTTGCGCGGGAAACTCGCCGAGCTGCGCTCACGCCGCTCTTCGTGTGAGCAATGTCTCATGTGCACCGCACAGAAGGCCCGAGCGCTCGGGCTCATCGGTGACCGACTGCTCTTTCGGGCACACAGGCCTCCGGATGGTGGGTGCTGAGGGACTCGAACCCCCGACATTCGCCGTGTAAAGGCGACGCTCTACCAGCTGAGCTAAGCACCCTCTTCTATTGGCCAAAATTGCTCCTGCAATTTTGGCGGACATTACTCCCTCCGCCGGAGATTCTCGGAGCTTAGCGGAGCTCGCTCAGAGCAGCCAACTGGTGGCGCTGACTGCGACGCCGATGGCGGCGGCGGCCCCGCCCAGGGCAGGGAAAAAGCGGCGCTTGGAGAGAAAATACAGCGAGGAGAGCACCATGGCGAGCTCGAGGAAGCCCTCGCCGAGATCGAGCCGCAGCGCGCGATCCTCCTCGCGAGCGCTCGCGTCCTCGAAGCCCCTGGCCTCGTTCTGCACGTCCTCCGCGTCCTTGGCGTAGCGCTGACTGCTCTTGGTGAACTGCGCAGCGAGCGTCTGCGCCTTCGCAGGATCGGTGCTGGTCATGACACCCGCCAGTCCCGCGCCGACCTCCATCAGATGCTCGCGCATCTTCTTGGCCTCGTAGAAGGACCATTGATCGTTCGCCTTGGTGCGCTCGATCACGGCGGCGGTGTGGGCGCGATGGGAGGTGATCGTGACGATGGCCAGCACGATGCCGATCACGGCCACCATCACACTCACCGCCTTGGCGAAACCGTCTGCGGAGTGCTCGTGCTCGTGGGCCGCCTGGATCTCGATCTCGGCCATGCCTGCTAAATCGGCAAAACAGCTTGCGGCCGTCTTGCGGACCGAGCCCTGCGTTTATGCAACGGCAAGGATCGTCACGCCTCAGTGAGCCGGGACCGGCTTCAGGCGCCGACCGTTGCGGCGCGCGCGCTTGGCCTCATCCTCGGTGCCCGGTGCCGCCGGCGGCGCAGCCGCCGTGCCGTCCGCGGCGAGCGGTGCAGGCTGGTGCACGAGGGCCAGCTGCAGGACCTCGTCGATCCATTTGACCGGCTTGATGTCGAGCCTGCCCTTGATGTTGTCGGGGATCTCGGCGAGATCCTTGACGTTCTCGTCCGGGATCAGCACGGTCTTGATGCCACCGCGGTGCGCCGCGAGCAGCTTCTCCTTGAGACCGCCGATCGGCAGCACCTCTCCGCGCAGGGTGATCTCGCCGGTCATCGCCACATCCGAGCGCACCGGAATCTTGGTGAGCGCCGACACGAGCGCCGTGCACATGCCGATGCCCGCGCTCGGGCCGTCCTTGGGGGTCGCCCCCTCCGGCATGTGCAGATGCATGTCGTGCTTCTGGTAGAACTCGTTCTCGAGCCCGAGCACCTGGGCGCGACTGCGCACCACGGTCATCGCGGCCTGGATGGACTCCTGCATGACCTCGCCGAGCTGGCCGGTGTGCAGCAGCTTGCCTTTGCCGGGCACGATCGCCGCCTCGATCGTCAGCAGCTCGCCGCCGACCTCGGTCCATGCGAGGCCGGTCACCTGACCCACTCTATCGAGATCCTCTGCCTTGCCGTAGCGGAAGCGCTTCACACCGAGGAACTTGTCGAGGTTGCGCGGCGTGACATTCACGCTCTTCGGCTCGGCCTTCGCCTCGCTCTTCGCCTCGCCCTTCTGCTCGGCCTTCTGCGCACTCTTCTGCGCGCTCTTTATCTCGAGCATCTGCTTGACGGCCTTGCGGGAGATCTTGGCGATCTCGCGCTCGAGATTGCGCACGCCGGCCTCGCGCGTGTAGTAGCGCACGATGTCGAGCAGCGCGGCATCGGAGACCTTGAGCTCCTCGGGCTTCAGGCCATTTGCCTTCATCTGCTTCGGCACCAGGTAGCGCCGCGCGATGTTCATCTTCTCGTCCTCGGTGTAGCCCGGCAGACGGATGACTTCCATGCGATCGAGCAGCGGGCCGGGGATGTTGAGGCTGTTGGCCGTGCAGACGAACATCACCTCCGACAGGTCGAGATCGACTTCGAGGTAATGATCGTTGAAGGTGCAATTCTGTTCGGGATCGAGCACCTCGAGCAGCGCCGAGGACGGATCGCCACGGAAGTCCATGGACATCTTGTCGATCTCATCGAGCAGGAACAGCGGGTTGTGCACGCCCGCCTTGGACATGTTCTGCACGATCTTCCCGGGCATCGAGCCGATATAGGTACGGCGGTGCCCGCGAATCTCCGCCTCGTCGCGCACGCCGCCCAGCGACATGCGTACGAACTTGCGGTTGGTGGAGCGCGCAATGCTCTGCCCGAGCGAGGTCTTGCCCACACCGGGCGGCCCCACCAGGCACAGGATCGGGCCACGCAGCTTCTCGACGCGCTGCTGCACGGCGAGGTACTCGACGATGCGCTCCTTCACCTTCTCGAGGCCGTAGTGATCCTCGTCCAGCACCTGCTCGGCGCGGGTGATGTCCTTGAGGATCTTGGTGCGCTTCTTCCACGGCACCTTCACCAGCCAGTCGATGTAGTTGCGCACCACGGTCGCCTCGGCCGACATCGGCGACATCATCTTGAGCTTGTTGAGCTCGTTGGTGGCCTTCTCGCGCGCCTCCTTGGGCATGCCGGCCTTCGCGATCTTCTGCTCGAGCTCGGAGATCTCGTTGCCGCCCTCGTCCATCTCCCCGAGCTCTTTCTGGATCGCCTTCATTTGCTCGTTGAGGTAGTACTCGCGCTGGCTCTTCTCCATCTGCGCCTTGACGCGCCCACGGATGCGCTTCTCGATCTGCAGGACGTCCATTTCCCCTTCGATGGCGACCAGGATGTGCTCGAGGCGCTTGCGCACGTCGAGGATCTCGAGGACCTTCTGCTTCTCGGCGAGCTTGAGCGACATGTGCGCCGCCACGGTGTCGGCCAGCCGACCCGCATGCTCGATGCCGGCGAGCGCGGTCAGCACCTCAGGCGGCACCTTCTTATTGAGCTTCACGTACTGCTCGAACTGCGAGATCACCGAGCGGCCGAGCACATCCATCTCGCGCTCGTCGTAGGCCTCGGCATCGGGCTGCGGCGTCACGTCCGCGGAGTAGTGCTCGCCGGTGTGCAGCCGATCGATGCGCGCGCGGTCGACGCCCTCGACCAGCACCTTGACCGTGCCGTCGGGAAGCTTGAGCAGCTGCAGGATCGTGGCGATGGTACCGATGCGGTACAGATCGTCCACCTTCGGGTCATCCACATCCGCCTGCTTCTGGGCGATCAGCATGATGCGCTTGTCGCCACGCATCGCCACGTCGAGCGCCTGGATGGACTTCTCGCGCCCCACGAACAGTGGGATCACCATGTGCGGGTAGACGACCACGTCGCGAAGCGGCAGTACCGGCACGTTCTCGATGGTGGTCGACTTCAAGGCGGTGGGAGTCGGTTCGGACACGCTCAAGCCCTCGTTGGCGACGGACGAGGTGCACCACCCCGATGAGAGGCAACACCCCCGTCACAATATAAACGCAGTTTATCGGTAAATGGGGAGCCGGCTTCAGGATTCAACCGGCAGTTGCGCAAACTGTGCGGAGTGCCCCAAAACGGCGGCAACCATCCGCCGCCCGATCCGCTGCTCGCGGCGCCCAGAGCGCGGCGCGGCTCAGTGGGTAGAGCCAGACACCCGCCGCGGCTCGTCCTCGGATCGATAGACGATGTAGGGCTTCGAGTGGCCGTCGATCACGGTCTCGTCGATGACCACCTTCTGCACGTTGCGCATCGAGGGCAGCTCGTACATGGTATCGAGCAGCACGGTCTCCAGGATGGTGCGCAGTCCGCGGGCGCCGGTCTTGCGCTGCATGGCGCGATGCGCCACCGCCTTGAGCGCCTCGTCGCGGAACTCCAGCTCCGCGCCCTCCATCTCGAAGAGGCGGCGGTACTGCTTCGTGAGCGCGTTCTTGGGCTCGGTGAGAATCGACACCAGCGCCGCCTCATCGAGCTCATCCAGGGTCGCGACCACGGGCAGTCGGCCGACGAACTCCGGGATCAGTCCGTACTTGATGAGATCCTCGGGCTCGACATCGTGGAACAGATCGTTGCCGTGGGGACGGGCATTGATCTCGCGCACATCGGAGGTGAAGCCGATACCGCTCTTCTGAGTGCGATTCAGAATGATCTTCTCCAGCCCGGCGAACGCACCACCGCAGATGAAGAGGATGTTGGTGGTGTCGACCTGCAGGAACTCCTGCTGCGGATGCTTGCGGCCGCCCTGCGGCGGCACCGAGGCAACGGTGCCCTCGATGAGCTTGAGCAGCGCCTGCTGCACCCCCTCGCCCGAGACATCGCGGGTGATCGAGGGGTTGTCCGACTTGCGCGAGATCTTGTCGATCTCATCGATGTAGACGATGCCCGTCTGGGCCTTCTCCACATCGTAGTCGCATTTCTGCAGCAGCTTCTGGATGATGTTCTCCACGTCCTCGCCGACATAGCCGGCCTCGGTGAGCGTCGTGGCATCGGCGATGGTGAAGGGCACGTTGAGCAGCCGCGCCAGCGTCTCCGCCAGCAGAGTCTTGCCGCAGCCGGTGGGGCCAATGAGCAGGATGTTGCTCTTGGCGATCTCCACCTCCTCTTTGGGGCGGGTCGTGCCGGCGCTGCGCGTCTGCAGGCGCTTGTAGTGATTGTAGACGGCGACCGAGAGCACCTTCTTGGCGCGCTCCTGGCCGATGACGTATTCGTCGAGAACCTTCTTGATCTCGTGCGGCTTGGGCAGCTTGTCGCGTGCGCGCTCGGCGCGATCCTCGAGCTCCTCGCGAATGATGTCGTTGCAGAGCTCGACGCACTCATCGCACACGAACACCGAAGGCCCGGCGATCAGCTTTCTGACTTCGTGCTGACTCTTCCCGCAGAACGAGCAATACAGAAGCTTGCCATCGTCATGACGGCTGCGGGAATCATCGCTCATCTAGGGCCCTCATCATCCACACGTGGCGCCGCTCGGCTTGACCTCGAGAGCGCCAGGTCCTTATAGCACGCACCCCGCCTGGCAGGCAAAGCACCCGCCCGCAGCATATTCTGCCAAGTAAAACTAGCGGGCCGAGGCGTTCGGCATCTCACTTCGCTTCTCCAGCACCCTGTCGATAAGTCCATATTCGACGGCTTCCTTCCAATCCATGAAGTTGTCGCGATCGGTGTCCTGCTTGATCTTGTCGACGCTCTGGCCCGTGTGCTTGGCCAGGATCCTGTTAAGTCGGTCACGCACGATGAGCATCTCGCGGGCGTGGATCTCCATGTCCGCCGCCTGTCCCTGAAAGCCGCCCAGGGGCTGGTGGATCATGATGCGCGCGTGCGGCAAGCAATAACGCTTGCCCTTGGTGCCTCCGGCGATGAGCACCGCGCCCATGCTAGCGGCCTGCCCGGTGCAGATCGTGCTCACGTCCGGCTTGATGAACTGCATGGTGTCGTAGATGGCGAGGCCCGCAGTCACCACGCCGCCCGGTGAATTGATGTAGAGGTGGATGTCCTTCTCCGGATTCTCCGATTCGAGGTACAGCATCTGCGCGATGACGATGTTCGCGACGTGATCGTCGATGGGGCCGACCACGAAGACCAACCGCTCCTTGAGCAGGCGGGAATAGATGTCGTAGGCCCGCTCGCCGCGGGCGGTCTGCTCCACGACGATCGGAACGAGATTGAGGGCGCGCTCTGTCATATGTCCTCCCGAGGACCTGTCAACCGCATCGCGAAGGCGTCGCGGTACATATTGCGGCGCTCGGCGCCGATAAAAAGGGGCCGTGGTCACGCACCGGGCGCCGGAGACTCCGGGGCAGGCACAATCGCCGTCTGGGCCTGCTGCTCGGGAGCCGGGGCCTCATCAGGGCCGAAGCCGGTGAGCTCCTTGAAGCTCATGGCGCGCTCGCTCACCCGGGCACGCGTGAGCACGAAGTCCAGCACCTGATCCTCGAGCACCGCCGATTCGAGCTGGCGCATGGCATCCGCATTGCCGAGGTAGGCACGCCGCGCCTGCTCGGGATCGGGGTAGCTCGCCGCGAGGTCCTCGAGCCTGGCGGCGACCCGCGCGCGATCGACCTTCAAGCCCTCCGCGCGCACGATCTCGCCCACGATGATCCCGAGCGCGACCCGCCGGCGTGCGGGCTCGACGAAGCTGTCGCGCGCGGGAAGCTGCTTCGCATCCCGCACCCCCGTTCGCTGGGCCATCTCGAGCTGCAGCTGCTGCACCGACTCGTCGATCAGGGAGCGCGGCACCTCCAGGGGATTCTCGCGGTAGAGGGCATCGAGCACTTGCGCGCGCAAGCGGTTGCGGATCACCCCATCGAGCTCGCGCTGCATGCTCCGGCGCACCTCCTCGCGAAGCGATGGGATGCTCGCGTCTTCGACACCGAAAGCGCGACAGAATTCCGCATCGACCTCGGGCAGGTGCTGCTCCTCCACCTTCTTCAGCGTCACGAGGAATTCGGCGGTGCGCCCCGCCAGCTGGGTATTGCCGTGCCCTTGGGGGTAATGCACCGCAACCGTGCGCTGCTCCCCCGCCGTCGCCCCCACCACTGCCGCCTCGATGTCCTGCAGGACCCGGCCGCTGCCGACGATGAACGCCACGTCGCGCCCTTCCCCGCCTTCGAAGGCATTCCCCTCGATGCGCCCGTCGTAATCGACGGTGACGCGATCCTGGGCGCGCGCGGCGCGGCTCACTTCGGTGAAGTGCGGGTTCTGGCGCCGCATGCTCTCGATCATCGCATCCACGTCCACCTCGGTGATCTCCGCGGTCGGACGCTCTATGGCGATGCGCTCCAGCGACTGCAGCTGCACCTCGGGCAGGATCTCGAAGACCGCCGCGAACTTGAGATCCCCGCCCGGCTGCAAGGTGATCGGCTCGATGCGCGGTCCGGCGGCGGGCTTCAGCTTCTCCTGGGAGACCGCTTCGGCGAAGCTGCTGCGCATCAGGTCGCCGACGACCTCCGCGTGCACCTGCTCGCCGAACTGCTTGCGCACCACCCCCAGGGGCGCCTTGCCGGGCCTGAAACCCTTCAGACGCGCGGTCCTGGAGATGCGCTTGAGGCGCTGCTCGACTTCCTGGGAAACCTGGGCGGCGGGCACCGCCACTTCCAAGCGCCGTTCAAGACCGCCCGTGGCGGTCACCGATACCTGCATAACGTAAGGCCTTCTCTGGTGCGAAAGGAGGGACTCGAACCCTCACGGGGTTAACCCACTGGATCCTAAGTCCAGCGCGTCTACCAGTTCCGCCACTTTCGCTCGCGTCGCTGGTCGATAGAATTGCGCATTATAACCGGCTCCCGCGCCCCCTCGCCGACCGGGCCAACGGCGCCGCCCCGGAGCCGGGCGGCGGCGAGCGCCCCGGCGTTGCACTGGGCGTGGCGAGCAAGCCACGCCCGACGCAAGGCCGACAAGCCCCCGGGACAGGCATTCCCGGGCGTGCCCGACCGCGGCGTCGCGTGCCGCCGACCCGTGCCTCGTTCAGGCACAGGCCTTGCGGTGAGGCGCCCCCATGGACGCCCTTATGCGCTGCGCCGTAGTCTCGTAGTGCCATGGAGCGAGTCTTAGCCGGGGAGCAGCCCTACACTGGCAGCCTCACGCCAGGGGTTCTGGCTGCCCCACTGCCCGAGGTGGCCAGCAACTTCACCGATCGCGAGCTGGAGTCGACCTTGCGCGATCTGCTCGGTGAGTTGCCGATCGTGCTGTGGCGCATCGACCTGGACCTCAGATTCCGCTCACTCAACGGGGCCGTGCACGAGCTGCTCGGATGCGACCCGCAGCGCTTGATCGGTCACGCGGTGCGCGAGGTGTGCCCCGATGCGCCGCTCGGCGCGCAGCTCGAGACCCTCGCCCGGGGGGTGTTGAGCACACGCCGACCCGCGCGCTTCGATTTCAGCATCGAGGCTCCGAGCGGCAGGCGCTACTTGCAAGCCCAGCTCTTTCCGGAGGCCGACGGACCCTCGGCCCTGCACGGCATCATCGGCATCGTCAGCGACTGGTCCGACCGCAAGCGTACTCAGGACGAGCTGCAGGCGAGCGAGGAGCGCTACCGCGCCCTCATCGCGCAGGTGAAGAACTACGCCATCTTCGCCCTCGACCTCGAGGGCAGCGCGCGTACCTGGAACGAAGGGGTCGAGCGGGTGCTCGGCTGGTCGCGCGAGGAGTTCATCGGACTGCCGATGGAGATGCTCTTCGCGCCAGAGGATGTGGCCGCGGGCGTTCACCGCCAGGAGCTGCAACGCGCGGCTGAGGAGGGCAGCGCCACCAACGATCGCTGGCTGCGCCGCAAGGACGGCACACCCATCTACGCAAGCGGCATGACCAGCCGCGTCGTCGACGCCGCGGGCCACGTCGTAGGCTTCAGCAAGGTGCTGCGCGATCGTACCGCCTGGAAGATGGCGCAGGATGAGCGCGACCAGCTCCTCGAGAGCGAGCGCAAGGCGCGGCAGGAGGCGGAGGCGGCGAACCGCCTCAAGGACGAGTTCCTGGCCACTCTCTCGCACGAGCTGCGCTCACCGCTCAACGCGATCGTCGGCTGGGTACACGTGCTGCGCCGCTACGGGGAGGCGAGCCCCGAGATCGTGCGCGGGCTGCAGGTGATCGAGCGCAACGCGCGCACTCAGACGCAGATCATCAACGACCTGCTCGACATGAGCCGTATCATGACGGGCAAAGTGCACCTCAACCTGCGCGCGGTGAGCCTGCAGCGCCTCGTCAGCGCAGCGCTCGAGGCGATCCGACCGGCCGCCGAAGCCAAGAGCCTCGTGCTCGAGATGCAGCTCGATCCAGGCTGCGACCGCATTCGCGGCGATCCCAACCGCCTGCAGCAGGTGATCTGGAATCTGCTCACGAATGCCGTCAAGTTCACGCCCTCCGGCGGGCGCGTGACCGTGAGCTCACAATGCATCGACTCGCAGATCGAGATTTCGGTGCACGACACGGGCGTGGGGATCCCCGCCGCATTCCTGCCCTTCGTTTTCGATCGCTTCCGCCAGGCGGACGCCTCTACGACGCGTCTGTACGGCGGTCTCGGCCTGGGGCTGTCCATCGTCAAGAGCCTGGTCGAGCTGCATGCGGGCACCGTGCGTGCGAAAAGCCCCGGTGAGGGCCACGGCGCCACCTTCATCGTGTCGCTGCCGCTGCCGCTCGAGCAGGGCATCGAGAGTCCGCAGTCGCCCGCCATGAGCTCGGCGGCCTACGCGCTCGATTCACTGCCGAAACTCGCCGGCATCGCCGTGCTGTGCGTCGACGATGAGGCCGACTCACTGATGTTCTGCGGGCGTTTGCTCGAGGATCGCGGCGCCCGAGTGCTGCTCGCGGTGGATGCGCAGCAGGCGCTCGAGACCTTGCGCACCGAGCGTGTGGACATCCTCATCAGCGACATCGGCATGCCCAACGAGGACGGCTACTACCTCGTCACGCAGCTGCGTGCGCTCGCCGATGCACGCAGCGCGCGCATCCCGGCGATCGCGGTCACGGCCTACGCGCGGGCGGAGGATCGGCAACGACTGCTGCTCGCGGGCTACCAGATGCACATCTCCAAGCCCATCGAGCCGCAGGAGCTCATTGCCGGTATCGCCAGTCTGGTCGGCGTAACGGCTGCCAACCGCTCGCACAGGGATTGAGGGCAGCGCCACCGCCGCTGCTGCTGCCGGTGCTGCTGCCGCCGCCGCGACCTTCGCGGCCAGGCACCGGGCCGCGCGTGTTTTTTCCTCGCCGGAGGAACTCGAGCGTCCGCTGCCGGGTTGAACGCTCCACTCACCGTCGCCAAGGAGGTGCCGCACCATGGCCACCGATTCAACGGGAATGACCTCCGAGTTCCGGCCGCACCGCGAGATGGCAGCCGCCGAGCTCAGCACACCGCTGCCGGGCGCGGGCGCGCAGCCTTCCCGGCGCGCCGCCCAGGTGCAGCACTTCGGCACGGACCGCCGCCTCGCCGCGGGCCTCGGCTGGTTCAGCATCGGGCTGGGCGCCTTCGAGATGTGCGCGCCGCGCGCTCTGGCGCGGCTGATCGGGCTCGAGCCCTGGCGGCACGATCGCGACTGGCTGGGTCGGGCGGGTCCTATCGGGGCCCGCCCGGCCAGCCGCTTCGAGCACACCTCCCTCCTGCGCGCGCTCGGCGCGCGCGAGATCGCAAGCGGTATCGGCATTCTGAGCGGCTCGCGCCCCGCGCCCTGGCTCTGGTCACGCGTGCTCGGGGATGCGATGGATCTGTCGCTGCTCGGGCTCGCACTCGCCTCCGGGCGCGCCAGGCAGGGTCGGCTCATCGGCGCAAGCCTCGCCGTGCTCGGCGTCACCGCGCTCGATGTGCTGAGCGCGCAGCAGTTCAGCCGCAGCCGCGAGCGCGCACAGGCCCAGGCCGGTGAGCGCCGCTCACAGCGCCTCGCGCTCGAGGCGAGCGTCATCATCAATCGCTCGCCCCAGGAGTGCTACGAGTTCTGGCACGAGCTCGGCAACGTGCCGCGGTTCATGAAGAGCATCGAGTCGGTACGGCCGCTCGATGACAAGCGCTCGCGCTGGGTGGCACGCGCGCCCGGGGGCGCGCGGCTCGAGTGGACCTCGGAGATCGTTCAGGATGCGCCGAACCGCCTCATCTCGTGGCGCTCCGTCGACGCCCGGATCCCGAACTCGGGGACGGTGCATTTCCACCCCGCGCACGGCAAGCGCGGCACCCTGGTGCGCATGCGGCTGCAGCACGAGCTGCCGCGCGGGGCCGGCCTCTGGCGCCTGGGCGGCGGCCTGCTGCGCAAGCTGCCCAAGATGCAGGTGCGCGAGGACCTGAGGCGTCTCAAGCAGCTGCTCGAAGTGGGCGAGATCGTAACGACACAGGGGCAGGCACATGGGCGGCGCAGCCTCCTCGCACGCGCCTTCGGCGGAGGAATGCATCCGTGAAAGCCAACTGCTACTACGGTGCCAACCAGCTACGCGTCGAGGACGTGCCGGACCCCAAGATCCTCAATCACGGCGACGTGATCGTGCGTATCACCTCCACTGCGATCTGCGGCTCGGACCTGCATCTGTACGATGGCTATATCCCCGCCATGATGCGCGGGGACATCCTCGGCCACGAGTTCATGGGCGAGGTCGTCGAGGTCGGCCGCAACGTGAAGAAGCTCAAGGTGGGCGATCGCATCGTCAACCCGTTCACGATCAGTTGCGGACAGTGCTTCTTCTGTCAGGACAGCCTGTTCTCGCTCTGCGAGAACTCCAATCCGAACGCGTGGCTCGCCGAGAAGTTCTGGGGTCATTCCAGTGCGGGCCTCTTCGGCTACTCGCATCTGGTGGGCGGCTATGCCGGCGGACAGGCCCAGTACGCACGCATCCCCTTCGCGGATGTCGGGCCCATCAAGATCCCCGATGGCTTGGCCGATGAGCAGGTGCTGTTTCTGTCGGACATCTTTCCGACCGGCTACATGGCAGCGGAGAACTGCAACATCAGGCCCGGCGATACGGTCGCGGTGTGGGGCTGCGGGCCGGTGGGACAATTCGCCATCAAGAGCGCGATGCTGCTCGGTGCCGAGCGCGTCATCGCGATCGACCGCTTTCCCGCGCGGCTGCGCATGGCGCAGCAGGAAAGCGGCGCCGTGCTGCTCAACTACGAGGAGGTGAGCGTGCTCGAAGCGCTCAACGAGCTCACCGGTGGGCGCGGGCCCGATGCCTGCATCGATGCGGTCGGCATGGAAGCTCACCTGCCCGGTGTGATCGGCGCGTACGATCGGCTGAAGCAGTCGCTGCGGCTGCAGACCGATCGCCCCTCGGCGCTGCGCCAGGCGATCATGGCGTGCCGCAACGGCGGCGTGGTCTCGATCCCGGGGGTCTACGGGGGGCTGCTCGACAAGATGCCCTTCGGCGCGGTGATGAACCGCTCCATCACCATTCGCAGCGGCCAAACGCACGTGCAACGCTATCTGCGGCCCCTGCTCGAGCGCATCCAGAACGGTGAGATCGATCCGAGCTTCGTGATCACGCATCGGCTGCGGCTGGAAGATGCGCCCGTGGGGTATCGGCTCTTCCGTGACCACCACGATGAGTGCATCAAGGTGGTGCTCAAGCCCTGGGAGAGCGATCTACCGCGCGCGGGCAGCGCAGCGCAGAGCAACCCGTCCTCGCAGCTGCATTAGGCTGATGGGCCGGCAGCCGCTTGCGGCGAGAGGTCGCCCTGCGGCGCTCACGTAGTTCAGGCGATGCTCGCGAGCGCATCCGCGAGCGGCACGGGCTGCGACAGAAAAGGAGAGTGACTCGCCTCGAGCTGCACGATGGCGCCGGCCTTGGCCGCGAAGTGCTGCTGCCGCTCGAGCGGCAGGCACCGATCGAGCGTGCAGAGGATGTAGGTCGATGGCACGAGCTGCCATGCGGGCGCCGGCACGGGCTCGGCAAAGGCGGCCGCCGGTTGCGGTCGCAGCTGCGAGAGTGCCCATTGCTGGGTCGGCCCGTCGCAGTCGCCGTAGAAGAGATCGGGAGCTTGCACCGGGTCGGGAAGCGTCGTGCCGTCCGGGCGCAACTGAATCCACGGGGCGGCCCTGCCTCCGCCGGCTGCGTTGAGCGACTGCCCCGGATCGGGCATGAAGGCGCACAGATACACGAGCCGCTCGATGCGCGCACAGTCCGTGGCCGCGAGCGAGATGACCATGCCGCCGTAGGAGTGTCCGCAGAGAATGACCGGACCGTCGGTGGCCGCCACGAGGGCGCGCACCGCCGCGGCATCCTCGCTCAAAGCAGCAGCGGGTCGCGAGCCGTGCACGCTCGGCAGATCGAGTGTGCGCACGGGCAGCGCGCGCTGCGCCAGCGGCGCGAGCAACGGCTTCCAGCACCAGCTGCCATGCCAGGCACCGTGAACCAGAATGAGCGTGGGACGCAGGCCGAGGCGCCCGATGCTGCCCCTGGCGGCGCTCGTCATGCGGGCTTCGCCGGATGAATGAAGCGCCACGGGTCGGCCTCGGAGCCCCGCGGCACGGGAATCTCGATGAGCCAGGGACGCTGCGAGGCGAGCGCCCCCTCGAGCACCGGCCGCAGCCGCTCGGGGCTGTCGATGCGCGCAGCATCGACGCCGAAGGCCTCGGCCAGCCGCAGAAAATCCGGGTTCACGAGCTCCGCGCCGAGCACTCGCCCGGAAAAGGAGCGCTGCTGGTCGCGCCTGACGTTGCCGTACGCCTGATTGTTGAACACCAGCGCGACCACGGCGATGCCGTATTGAACGGCCGTTGCGAGCTCCTGAGCGGCGAACATGAAGCCGCCATCGCCGCAGAGCGCGACCACGGGCCGCTCGGGATGGGTCACTTTGACACCGAGCGCGGTCGGAAACCCGGCGCCCAGGGTTCCCTGGTATCCGGAGGCGATGAAGGTGCGCGGCTCGTACACGGGGTAGGCGTACCAGGATGCGAAGCCGACCTGCGAGATCTCATCGGTGACGATGCCGCTCGCAGGCAGCACATCGCGCACGGCGCGCAGATAGCCCACCTGCGGCTGAATGCTCTGAACCTCTGCCTCGGCGGCAAGCCGCGCCTGCGCAATGGCGGCCCGCCAGGCCGGGCGCCGCCCCTGCCCGCCTCCGAGCGCCCGCAGCAGCGCACGAGTGCCCGCCTCGGCATCCGCGACGATCGCCGCATCGGGTTGGAAGCGGCGCATCTCCGCAGGATCGATGTCGATGCGGATCGAGGCGAGGTTCGGGGGGCGAAACGGCCAGCGCCAGAACGGCACCTCGAGCCGCGTGCCGATGCCGATCATCAGGTCCACCCGCGGCCACAGCCGGTAGGCCTCCGCGATGGTGAGGCCGAGCTCATGAGCGTTGCTCACGATGCCTCGACCGCTGCGAAAGGCGACCACCGGCGCATCGAGCCGCTCGGCGAGCTCGGTGATCTGCGCCCGGGCGCCGAAGGCTCCGCCCCCGACGAAGATGAGCGGCGCGCGACTGGCGGCGATGAGCCGCGCCGCAGTGGCAACGCGCTCCTCGTCCGGCGGAGGCGCCGGCAACAGAGGCAGTGGAGCGTAGGACTCAACCGCCACCCGCTCCGTGAAGCTGTCCCAGGGCATCTCGAGCGCCGCCGGACCGGGACGCCCGGAGCGCATGACCTGAAAGGCGCGCGCCAGCAGCTGGGGTGCCTGCGCGGGGTACTCGCTGCGCGCCGCCCACTTGGTGAAGCCGCGCAGCGTCGCGAGCTGATCGGGCATCTCGTGCAGCTGACCGCGGCCGCGATCGAGGAACGCGAGCGGTACCTGCCCCGTGACGCACAGCACGGGGGAATTGGTGCCGAAGGCCGTCAGCAGCCCCGCACCGGCGTTGAGCACGCCCGGGCCGGGCACCACGGCGCAGACGGATGGGCGCCCGCTCGAGCGCGCGGCACCGAAGGCCATGTAGCTGCAGGCCTGCTCGTGACGTGCGCCGATGGTGCGCAGGCGAGGTTGCGCGCGATGCAAGGCATCGAAAAGCCCGTAGATCTGCGCCCCGGGCAGACCGAATACCGTATCGATGCCGTGCGCGAGAAGCGCCTCGACGATGGCCTCGCCACCGGTGAGTCGCGGAGGGCCGGCGACCGCGCCGCCTTGCGCACCCGGCTCACTCATCGCCCGAGCAACGGCCGCACGACACCGTAGAGTGCTCCGACGACCAGAACGATCTGCGCCACGTACGACAGTCCGAACCCGGCGCTGCGCTTCTCAGGCGCTGCGACGTAGCCGATGGCGTAGAGCACCCGTCCGATGATGAACACCGCCCCGATGGCTGCCGCCCATGGCGAGCTGACGTACATGCCGTACAGCCAGATGGCCGGAATGAAGACCACCAGCTGCTCCAGGGTGTTCTGCTGGACACGGAAATAGCGCTCGAAGTGCGCATTTCCGGTCACGGCCGGCGCGGCAACACCGTACTTGGTGCGCGCGTGACCCACCATGAAGCCGAAGACCAGGTACTCGATCAACGCAAGAACAACGATCCCCGCAACCCAGCTCATGCGATATCTCCCCGTCGGCCTGCGCCGCGCCCGGGGAGGATCTTATCGCGAGGGGTTGGTGGGCCGTGTAGGGATCGAACCT
Source organism: Steroidobacteraceae bacterium (assembly GCA_035504015.1). Lineage (GTDB taxonomy): Bacteria > Pseudomonadota > Gammaproteobacteria > Steroidobacterales > Steroidobacteraceae > JASHUC01. Next base: position 114 of record DATJSR010000171.1, on the reverse strand, counting down.
ACGACCAAGAGATTAAGAGTCTCCTGCTCTACCAGCTGAGCTAACGGCCCGCGTTCTCCAAAATGGGGTGGACGATGGGACTCGAACCCACGACGGCCGGGATCACAACCCGGG
>DATJSR010000170.1:0-8838 GCA_035504015.1 Steroidobacteraceae bacterium | reverse complement strand
ACCGTCAGCCCGCCGCCTCGCGCCTCGAGCTTCACGTGCAGCGACTCCCCGTTCGAGCAGCGCACGGTGCCGTGACCGCTGGCGGTCTTGTAGAAGGCGGACCAGCCGTGCATCTCGAAGCTCAGCACACATTTGAGCGTGTTGTCGGCATGGGCTACGGAGCTGGCGCCGGCGAGCGCGGCGCTGAGTGCCAGCGTGGCGGAACGATAGAGATTACGCACGTGAGACTCCCGATTTCGATGAGGTTGCAGAGGCGCTCAGGCAGAGGCGCTCAGGCCGTGGCGCGCAGCGGCTGGGCGAGCATGCAGGCCACCTCGCCCGTATTGATGAGGACCGCCTGCTTGCGCAGGAAAGGCAGCATCCCCGAGCCGCGCCCCCCCATGCCCGAGAATTTGAACGACTCCCATTCGGCGACGCCGAACCCTGCGAAGGTGAGGAAGGTATCCTGCACGCTCACTACGCCCGCCTCCAGGCGATCGGCTATGCGGCGCGCCTCGGCCTCGGTCCCCGCGACCACGGCCGCGGAGAGCCCATAATAGGAATCGTTGGCGAGCCGGATCGCCTCCTCCTCGGTGGCAAAGCACATGACGGGCATCACCGGACCGAAGGTCTCGTCACGCATGATCTGCATCTGGTGCGTCACCTCGGTGAGCACCGTCGGGCGCATGTACAGTCCGCCGCCGAGGGCGAAGGACTTGCCCCCGCAGCGCAGTCGCGCTCCGCGCGCCAGCGCATCCTCGAGGTGCGCATCGACGATCTGCGCCTGCCGCGCAAAGATGAAGGGGCCGATCTGGCCGCGCTCGGGGTCGGGATAATTGAGCTCGACCCGCTCGGCGAGCGCGACCAGCAGCTCGACGAAGCGATCGTGCACGGCCTCGTGCACGTAGATGCGCTCGATCGAGAAGCACACCTGGCCCGTGCTGGTGGCCGCGCCGCGCAGCACCGCCCGCGCGGCGCGCTCGAGATCCGCCGTCTGAGTGATGACGACCGGGTCCTTGCCACCGAGCTCGAGCATCGCCGGAATGAAGCGCCGGGCGCAGGCCTCGGCGACCTTGCGCCCATTCGGCACACTGCCGGTGAAATTGTCGATATCGACGTTCTCGACCAGCGCCTGGCCGGTCTCGGCATCGCCCACCACGAACTCGAGCACCTGCGCGAGCTCCTCGACCTCGGCGATCGATTGCATGAGCGGCGCCACGAAGCGCGGCGCCACCTCGCTCGGCTTGGCGATCACGGCGCAGCCGGCAAACAGTGCGGGCAGACAGTGCAGCGTCGAGAGCATGAAGGGCGCATTCCACGGACCGATCACCCCGAGCAGCGGGTAGGGCTTGAGGTTGGTGTCGAAGCGGATGTGCGGCATCGCCGGGGAGTGCCCGGAGCGGCGCGCCTGCTGCAGCAGCGTCGGCGCGTGCGCCGCGAGGCGCAGCAGCGTGCCGATCACCATGTCGGGGGCCACGCGCGAGATCTGTCCGCCGCCGGTGTCGATCGAATCGGCGGCGATGAGCGCAGCCCGGTGGGCCTTGAGCCGCTCGGCCCAGCGGCGCATCACCTCGATGCGATGCTCCAGGGGCGCCTGCGCCCAGGCCGGCTGCGCGCTACGCAGCCGACGGCAGCTCGCTGCGATCTCCTCGCTCGAGGCTGGAGTGATGTGGCAGTCGATCTCGCCGGTGCGCGGATTGCGTACCGCCAGAGGAGCGCGCGCGGTCGAACTCATGGACGGCATCCCAACAGCCCCGGGGACGCCGATCGTGCATGACTCGCCGAGCGCAGGCAATGCTCGCCGCGGCTCGCGGTTGTGAGCCCCGGGCACGGCGGCGGATAATCGCAAGCTCACGCCGCCACTCGCAAAGGTCACGCCATGCGCTGCATCACCGTGCTGTATCCGAATCAGGAAGGGGTGCGCTTCGATTTCGAGTACTACAAGAGCCGGCACGCGACCCTCATCATGCGCCTTTACGGCAAGGGCATCGCCCGCTACGAGCTGCGCCGCGGCGTCGCCGGAGCCGACGGCGGCAAGCCGCCGTATGTCGCCACGGTCAACTTCTGGATCGGGGATCAGAAGGCCTTCGATGAGGCGCAGGGGCGTCACACCCAGGAGCTGATCGCCGACGTGCCGAACTTCACCAACGTGCAGCCGACGATTCAGTTCGACGAGATCACCGACCGGAGCTGAGCGCAGTAGTCCCGCTGTCGCAGTGTGAATGACCACCGAGCCCGGTCGTGAGCGGCGCGTCAGTTCCCTCCCAGGCCCGCGTCGTGATCATCGGTGGCGGTGTCATCGGCTGCTCGATCGCCTATCACTTGGCCGAGCTCGGCTGGCGCGACGTGCTCCTTCTCGAGCGCAACCGGCTCACCTCGGGCACGACCTGGCACGCGGCAGGGCTCCTGACCACGCTGCGCGACAGCGAGACTCAGACCCGACTCGCCAAGTACACCCAGGATCTCTACCGTGCGCTCGAGAAGAAGACCGGCCAGGCGACGGGACTGATCGGCTGCGGGTCCATCCAGCTCGCCATGACGGCCGACAAAGCCGAGGAGATGCGGCGCGGCGTGCGCCTCGCCGCGCACTTCGGCATCGAGGCGCACGAGATCGGAGCCGGCCAGGTGAAGCGGCTGTGGCCGCTCGCCCAGGTGGATGGCCTCGCCGCGGCGTTCTACTTCCCGAACGATGCGCGCGCCAACCCCGCGGATGTGACCCAGGCGCTCGCCAAGGGCGCCCGCAACGCAGGCGTACGCATCATCGAGAACACACCGGTCATCGGCATCCTGCAAAGGGGCGACGCGGTCTGCGGCGTGCGCACGGCGGCCGGCGAGGTGGCAGCGGAGTACGTCGTAAACTGCGCCGGCATGTGGGCCCGTCAGATCGGGCGCATGGCAGGGGTGCACGTGCCCTTGCAGCCCGCAGAGCACTACTACCTGGTCTCCGAGCCGGTGCCGGAGGTGCATCCGCTGCTGCCGATTCTGCGCGATCCGGGCAACTGCGCGTATATCCGCGAGGAGGCCGGCAAGATCATGCTGGGCCTGTTCGAGCCCGTGGCCCGCCCCTGGGCCGAGCGGGGTGTGCCCGAGGACTTCGCCTTCGGGGAGATTGCGCCCGACTGGGAGCGCATGACGCCCCACATCGAGAAGGCGATGCGGCGGGTGCCGCGCTTGCAGGAGATCGGCATCAAGCTGCTGTTCTGCGGGCCGGAGTCCTTCACTCCGGATCACAACTACCTCATGGGCGAGGCGCCGAATCTGCGCCGCTTCTTCGTCGCGGCCGGCTTCAACTCACTCGGCATCCTCTCGGGCGGGGGTGTGGGGCACGTCATGTCGCGCTGGATCGTCGAGGGACACCCGCCCATGGATGTCTGGTCGGTGAATCTGCGCCGGATGCATCCCTGGCAGGACAACGATCGCTATCTGCTCGACCGCACCGTGGAGTCGCTCGGCATCGGCTACCAGGACCACTGGCCGTTCCGCCAGTGGCACACCGCTCGCGGCGTGAAGAAAAGCATCCTGCACGATCGGCTCGCCGCCGCGGGCGCCTGCTTCGGCGAGTCGGCGGGCTGGGAGCGTCCCAACTGGTACGCCCGCGCCGGAGAGCAGGCCGAGTACGCGTACGGCTGGGGCCGGCAGAACTGGTTCGCGAACAACGCCGAGGAGCATCGCGCCGTGCGCGAGCGCGTCGGGATCTTCGAGCAATCCTCGTTCGCGAAGCTGTTCGTGGAAGGGCGCGATGCGGTGCGGGTGCTGAATCGAATTGCCACCGCGGACGTGGACGTGCCCGTCGGGCGTTGCCTGTACACGCAGTTTCTCAACCCGCGCGGGGGCATCGAGGCCGACCTGACGGTGACGCGCCTCGCGCCGGAGCGCTTTCTCCTCGTGACGGCCGCCTTCACTCAAACGCACGTGGAGGCGTGGATCCGCAATCACGTGCCCGCGGGGGCCCACTGTCTGGTGACGGATCAGAGCAATGCCTACGTCATGCTGAGCGTACAGGGGCCGGCCTCGCGCGCACTCTTGCAGAGCCTGACGGACGCCGATCTGTCACACGCGGCGTTTGCCTTCGCGACCTGCCGCGAGGTGCGCTTCGGCTATCAGACGGCGCTCGCGCTGCGTCTCACCTACAGCGGCGAGCTCGGCTGGGAGCTCTACATTCCCGTGCCCTTCGCCCTGCAGGTCTATGACGCACTCGTGGCGGCCGGCGCTGCGCACGGGCTGCGGCATTGTGGTTATCACACCCTCAACTCGCTGCGCATCGAGAAGGCCTACCGCGATTGGTCGCACGACATCGGACCCGACGACACGCCGCTCGAGGCAGGGCTTGCGTTCACCTGCGCGTGGGAGAAGCCAGGAGGCTTCATCGGCCGTGATGCCTTGATCGCCGCGCGCGGCGCCGTGCCCAGGCGCCGTCTGGCGCAGTTCCTGCTCGCCGATCCGGAGCCGCTGCTCTATCACAACGAGCCGATCTACCGAGACGGCGAGCGCGTGGGGCTCGTCACCTCCGGTATGTACGGCCATACGCTCGGCGCCGCCGTCGGCTTGGGGTATGTGAGCCACGTGGAGGGGGTCGGCAGCGAATTCATCGCCAATGGGCGCTTCGAGATCGAGATCGCGAACCGGCGCGTGGGCGCGCGCGCCTCGCTGAGCCCGCTCTACGATCCAGCCCGAAAGCGCATTCTGACCTGACGGCACCTGCTGCAACGTGCGCAAGGTACTGCTCTCGACCTTCGGCTCCCTCGGTGACCTGCATCCCTTCATCGCCCTGGCGCAGCGTCTGCAGGCGCACGGACACCGGCCGCTGCTCGCAACGCTTGCCGACTACCGCACGGCGGTGCTCGAGGCCGGCGTCGAGTTTCACCCCGTGCGCCCGAGCATCGCGCAGCTGCTGGCGCAGCAGCATCTCGACGAGCGCGAGTTCGCCCGCCGCGTGATGCGCGACACCCACTTCCTCTTTCATGGACTGATCTTCCCGTATCTGCGCGCTGCGTACGCCGACCTGCTGCCCGTCATGCAAGACGCCGCACTCGTGCTCACGAGCGCGCTCGCCTTCGCGGCACGGCTCGGGGCCGAGCGGCTCGCCGTTCCCCAGATGGCGGTGGTGCTGCAGCCGATGATGTTTCTCTCCGCGTACGATCCGCCCTGCCTCGCCGAGGCACCTTGGCTCGCGCCGCTGCTGCGAGGTCTCGGGCCGGTGGGCACGGCACCGCTGCTGCGTCTGCTGCAGTGGGGTCTCACGCGCGCGGCCGGGCCGATCGACGATATCCGCCGTGAGCTCGGTCTGGCACCGCTCGCCAGCGATCCGCTCTTTCGCGGGGCCTACTCCGCCCACGGCACGCTCGCGTTGTACTCGCCACGGCTCGCCGCGCCGCAGCCGGACTATCCACCGCGGACGCTGCTCGCAGGCTTTGCCTTCTATGACGGTGCGACTGACGGTGCGACGTGCCTCGAGCCGCAGCTCGAGCACTTTCTCGCGAGCGGTCCGGCGCCCCTGGTGTTCACGCTCGGCAGCTTCGTCACGCGCGATGCCGGGGCCTTCTTCGAGGTGAGCGCACAGGTGGCACGCCGGCTCGGCCGCCGCGCCGTGCTGGTGGGCGCCCTCGGTCCCGGCACCGCCGCGGCGTCGCTACGTCGGGACGACTCGATCCTGGCGTGTGGCTATGCACCCTACTCCGCGCTCTTCGCGCGCGCCGCAGCCATCGTGCATCAGGGTGGGATCGGCACGGCCGCCCAGGCGCTGCGCGCGGGCAAGCCGCAGCTCATCGTGCCCTTCTATGGCGATCAGCCCGATAACGCCCGCCGCATCGCAAGACTCGGCGTCGCCCGCACGCTGGCGCCGGCCCACTATCGTACGGGTCCCGCCGTCCACGCGCTGCGCCGCCTCCTCGATGAGACGCATCACAGTGAGCGCGCCGCAGCGCTCGGACGCGAGATCGCGCAGGAAAACGGGGCCGAGCGGGCCGCCCAGCTCGTCGATCGCGTGCTCGCGGGAGTCTATCGCGGCGGCACGGCCGCGCAGGCGCTCACGTCCACTTCAGATCCATGGCGCTGATCGGCAGCCTGCGCACGCGCTTGCCGCAGGCGGCGAAGATGGCGTTGCAGAGCGCCGGCAGCACCGGCGGCAATGCCGGCTCACCGAGGCCCGTGACGGGGCTCTTGGTGATATTGAAATGCACCTCCACAGGAGGTGCCTGATTCATGCGCAGCAGCTTGTAGTCGTTGAAGTTGGTCTGCGTCACACGACCCCGCTCGATCGTGATCGCCTGACCCAGTGCGTGGCTGATGCCATCGAGCGCCGCGCCCTGAACCTGATTGAGCGCGCCACTCGGGTTGACGAGCTGGGCACCGCAATCGCCCGCGACCCAGACCTTGTCCACCTTGAGGGTGCCTTCGGGCTTGACGGTCGCCTGCACCACCTCGGCGAAGTAGCCGAGATGGCTGTAGTAGAAGGCCACGCCCATGCCGGTGCCCTTCGGCAGCTGGCGCTTGCCCCAGCCGGATTTCTCGCGCACCAGCTCGAGGACGCCGACCGCACGACCGGTGTCGAAGCCCGGCATCTGCATGAAGCCACGCCCTGGACCGGGCGGATTCTGCAGCACGCGCGCCGGACCGTAGAGGTCGATCTGGTACTGCAGAGGATCCTTGCCGGCGGCATGCGCGATCTCATCGAGAAAGGACTGGAACGCGAACGCCAGCGCATTGCTCTGCGGGGCGCGCAGCGGCCCGGTAGGCACGCCGAGCGGCATCATGGAGACGCCATACTCGACGTTGTCGACGAAGCGCGCGGGAAACTCGGTGGGCGCCAGATCGGCGCTGTTCGAGGCCTTCTCACCATCGCTGGTGAAGGTGACGAAGTGATCCGTGAACGCCGTCAAGCGCCCCTGCGCATCGATGCCGGCCTTGAAGAAGTGATAGCCCGCCGGGCGATAGAAATCGTGCTGGATGTCCTGGCGGCGATTCCACACGAGCTTCACCGGCTCGCCGATCATCTTCGACAGCGCTGCCGCCTCCACGATGAAGTCGCTGCCGAGACGGCGTCCGAAGCCGCCTCCGGAGCGCGTGATGTGCAGCGTGATGTCGGTGGGCGCAATCCCGAGCGTCTTCGCCACCAGCCCGACGCCCGCTCCGGGGTTCTGAGTCGGCGACCAGATCTCCATCTTGCCGTCCTTGAAGGACGCCGTGGTGTTCATCGGTTCCATGGGCGAGTGCGAGATGAAGGGGTAGAAGTAATCTCCCTCGATCACCTTGGCGGCCGCTGCGAGCGCCTTCTGCGCGTCCCCATCACTGTGCAGCACCTTCGAGGGTGGCTTCTGGGCAAGATCCGCGGCCGTGCGATGAAAGCCCTCGGTGCTCTGGTGAGCGACGGGACCCTCGTCCCACTGGACCTCGAGCTTCTGCAGCGCTCGATTGGCGGCCCACCAGCTGTCCGCAATGATCGCGACGCCATCCTGCAGGCTGGTGGCCATGCCATCGGGCAGCCCCGTCGGCCGCGCACCCGGCACGATGAAGGCATTGCGCACCCCGGGCATGGCTTTGATGGCATCGAGGTTGGCGCTGACGGGGCGGCCGCCGAATACCGGACACTTCTCGAACACCGCGTAGCGCATCCCGGGCAGGCTCACGTCGATGCCGAAGAGCGGCTTGCCCGTGACCACCAGAGGACTGTCCACCCCGCCGATGGAGGTGCCGATGATGCGAAAGTCCTTCGGATCCTTGACCTTGACGGTGCGCGGATCGGGAGGCTTGACGGTTGCGGCGCGGGCGGCCAGTGCCCCGTAGGTGAGGGTGCGGCCGGTTGCGGTGTGGCGTACCTTGCCCGGGACGGTGTCGCACTGCTCTGCCGGCACACCCCAGCTGCGAGCCGCCGCCGTGATCAGCATGGCACGAGTGACCGCGCCTACGTGGCGCAGCTTCTCGTAGTTCATGGGCGTGGTGAAGCTGCCGCCCGCAAACTGCGGGCCGTAGGACTTCGGATCGAGGGGGGCCTGCTCGGTGCGCACCTTGCTCCAGTCCGCATCGAGCTCCTCGGCGACGATCATGGGCATCGAGGTCTTGACGCCCTGCCCGATCTCCGGGTTGGCGGCCATGATGGTGACGGTGTCGTCGGGCTCGATCCTCACGTAGGCGTTGAGCACGTACTGCCGCGCGGCACCGCGCGCGCCCGACTTCTCGGCCGCCTCGGCGAATCCGGGGATGCTGAAGCTCACGAGCAATCCGCCACCGGCGGCCGCGCTCGCTGCAATGAAAGTGCGCCGGCTGAGCGGTCCGGATGTGCGGGTCGTGCCCGCGGGGCTCGCTCGCGAGGCTCGATCGGGTGGGCTCTGGCGTGCCATGGTCAAACCTCCCTCGTGTCCGCCGTCGGCAGTCCGGCTGCCTGCTTGATGGCGGCGCGGATGCGCGTGTAGGTGCAGCAACGGCAGATGTTGCCGCTCATGGCGTCGTCGATGTCCTGATCGTTGGGCCGCGCGTTGGCATTGAGCAGCGCCGTCGCGGTCATGATCTGTCCGGCCTGGCAGTACCCGCACTGCATGACATCGAGCTGCAGCCAGGCGTCCTGCACCTTCTTGCCCGTGGCGGTGCTGCCGACCCCCTCGATGGTGGTGATGGCGTCAGTGCCCACATTGGCAATGGGCGTGATGCACGAGCGCGTGGGCACACCGTTCAGGTGCACCGTACAGGCACCGCACAGGCCCATGCCGCAGCCGAACTTGCTGCCCTTGAGCTCGAGCGCATCGCGCAGCACCCACAGCAGCGGCGTGTCCGGCTCCACGTCGACGGTCTGTGACTGGCCATTCACATTGATGGTGTACATCATGCTGGTAACGTCCTGCAGTAGGTAAGCTCGCGACCGCGACA
>DATJSR010000169.1:0-7624 GCA_035504015.1 Steroidobacteraceae bacterium | reverse complement strand
TGGCGCGAGACGAAGTGGCGCAGGTGCTCGATGCGCTGCGCCGGGCAGGCAAACTCCCCGCTGCAGCGCGAGATCGCGCCCTCCTCACCGGTGGCAGTGCGCTCGCGCGCAACCGCGCTGCGAAGCGGGCAGGGACACACCGTGGGGAAGCGGTAGGCGACGGCGTCGGACGGGCGGCGCTCGCGCACCACCGCGAGCACCTGCGGGATCACGTCCCCGGCGCGCTGCACGGTGACGGTATCGCCCACGCGCACATCGAGCTCGCGGATGAAGTCCTCGTTGTGCAGCGTCGCGTTTGAGACCACCACTCCGCCCACCGTCACCGGCTCGAGCTTCGCCACCGGCGTGAGCGCCCCCGTGCGCCCCACCTGGATCTCGATGTCGCGCACGACCGTGAGCGCGCGCTGCGCCGGAAACTTGTGCGCGATGGCCCAGCGCGGATCGCGCGAGACGAAGCCGAGACGTTCCTGCCAATCGAGCCGGTCGACCTTGTAGACCACGCCGTCGATGTCGTAGTCGAGCGTTGCGCGCTGCTCGCCGATGAGACGGTGAAAGCCGATGAGCTCCTCGGCCGAGTGACACAGCCGTGCCAGAGGATTGGTCTGAAAGCCCTGCTGCTTGAACCAGGCGAGCATCCGCCACTGGGTGTGCGCCGGCAGCGCGCTCATCTCTCCCCACGCATAGGCGAAGAAGCCGAGCGGGCGGGCGGCGGTGATCCCCGGATCGAGCTGCCGCAGCGATCCGGCGGCGGAGTTGCGCGGATTGGCGAACACGGCCTTGCCGGCGCGCTGCTGCTCGCGATTGAGCGCCAGGAAGGCGCTCTTGCTCATGTAGAGCTCTCCGCGCACCTCGCACACCGCGGGTGCGTCGGGGAGCTGGTGCGGAATGTCGGCGACGACGCGCACGTTGGGTGTCACGTCCTCCCCCTCGAGGCCATCGCCACGGGTGGCGCCGCGTACCAGGCGGCCGCGCTCGTAGCGCAGCGCGAGCGAGAGGCCATCGATCTTCGGCTCCGCGGTGAAGTCGATCGGGGTGTCGGCGGCGAGCTTGAGGAAGCGGCGGATGCGCTCGACGAAATCGAGCACGTCCTGCTCGCTCAGGCCATTGGCGAGTGAGAGCATCGGCACCGCGTGGCGCACCTTGGGAAACTTTCCCGAGGGCGCCGCCCCGACTCGCTGCGTCGGAGAATCGGGGGTGAGGAGCCGCGGATGCGTACGCTCGAGCGCGCGCAGCTCCTGCATGAGCGCATCGTACTCGGCGTCGGAGATCTCAGGGTTATCGAGCTCGTAGTACCGGCGGTTGTGGTGGGCGATGGCGGCGCGCAGCACCGCCGCGCGCGCCTCGGCCGTTTCGCTGCGGACGGTGTCGCGGCCGGAGGTACCCGCGAGCGCGGGGCTCAGGCGCGCCGAGACACGCCGCGCCGGGCGTGCGCGGGCACGCTCGCGCGCCCGGGCGCCCGGCTCACGATGCCCGGGCGGTCGGACCCGACGCGGCATCGAGCAGCGCCTCGCGCAGCGCCGCCGCGCGCAGCGGCGTCAGTGGCTCGCCGCGCTCATCCTGCAGCGCCCCCTGCAGACGCTCATTGAGGTTGCGCGCCGCGATCAGGAGCTCATCGAAGGCGCGCGCAGGGGCGAGCGGTCCCGGCAGCACCACGAAGAGGTTGAGTCCTGCAAAGCGCTGCATGTCGATCGAATCGCGATCGAAGGTGCCGGGCTTGTTGAGGCTCGCCGCGCTCACCACGGCCCGGCCATCGGGCCCGGAGCGATGAAAGATCGCGAACTTGCCGAGCACGAAGCCCTCGGCGGCGAGCGCCTGACGTACCGCGCGGCCGGCAAAGCGGTCCCCCGGCGCAACGAGACGCAGCGCCACCACGCGCCGCATCGACTCCTCCGGCCACTCGACAATCGGGTCGAGCGGCGCGGCGGGCGGTGCCACCGAACCGCGCAGCAGCATCTCGGGTACTTGCCCGACCGCCGCCGGCGCCGCGTCGGCGTGCGCGGCGGCATCGAGCGCAGGCTCCTCGAAGGGCTCCTCGAGCGCACCCTCCTCGCGCGCCGCCTCCTCGAGCCCGGCGGCATCGAGTCGCGGCTCCTCGAGCCGCGGGTGCTCGCGATCGAGCTCGATCTCGTGCTCGGCTTCGAGCGCCAGCGCGTCATCGCCGAGCTGCACCGTGGGCAGGGTGGGCGCTGGCTCGCGGGCGCGCATCTGCGGCAACACCAGCGTTTCGCCCGTGGCAGCAAGCTCGCGCGCGGGCCCCTGGGGGCTCTCGCGCGGCGCGGGCGCCGACAGCTCCCCGCGACGCGCCTGTCGTGGCCGGCGCAGCTCCCACCAGGCAAGTCCGACGAGGAATGCCACGCCAAGTAGTGCAAGCGTCCAGCGCAGCTCCGGCATGAGCGCGGTTACCTGCAAGTGTCAGACCGCCGCAAGGCGCAGCGCTTCCTCGACATCCACGGCCACCAGGCGCGAGACGCCCGGCTCGTTCATCGTGACGCCGATCAGCTGCGAGGCAAGCTCCATGGTCGCCTTGTTGTGGGTGATGAAGATGAACTGCACTCGAGCGGACATCTCGCGGACGATGTCACAGAAACGTCCGACATTGTACTCATCGAGCGGGGCGTCCACCTCATCGAGCAGACAGAACGGCGCCGGATTCAGATCGAAGATCGAGAACACCAGCGCGACGGCGGTGAGCGCCTTCTCTCCGCCCGAGAGCAGGTGGATGGTGCTGATGCGCTTGCCCGGCGGGCGCGCCATGACGGCTACGCCTGCGGTGAGCACCTCATCGCCCACGAGCTCGAGGTAGGCGTGACCGCCGCCGAAGAGGCGGGGGAATTTCTCCTTCAAGCCGGCGTTGATGCGCTCGAAGGTTTCCTCGAAGCGTGAGCGCGTCTCTTTGTCGATGCGGCGCATGGCCTCCTCGAGCGTCGCGAGCGCGTCGGTGAGATCGGCGAATTGCCGATCGAGGTAGTCCTTGCGCTCGGTGTGCTCGCGCAGCTCGTCGATGGCGGCGAGGTTCACCTGGCCGAGCCGCTCGAGATCGGCGCGCAGCTCGGTCAGGCGCTCCTCCCAGGCCGGCACGCCAGCCTCGGCGGCAAGCGTCGCGGTGAGCTCGGCGAGATCGAACGAGGTCGCGGCGAACTGCTCGGCGAGCCCTGCACGGCGCACGCGCGTCTCCTGGGCCGCAAGGCGCGCCTCCTCCATGGCGCCGCGCGCCCCATCCACCGCCTGCTCGGCGCGCAGGCGCTGCTCATCGAGTGCGCGCAGCTCGGCCTCGGCCTGCTCGAGGCCATGGCGCGCGGCGGCAAGCTCACCCTCGACCTCGAGGCGCAACGCGAGCGCATCCTCGAGGCGGGCCTCGAGCTCGCGAATAGGCTGATCGCCTCCGGCGAGCTCGCGCTCGAGCTCCTCGCAGCGGCGCGTGAGCTGGGTGCGCTGCTCGAGCATGCGCTCGAGCGCCACGGCGATCGAGCTCTCGCTCGAGCGACGCGCCTCGGTGCGGATCAGCAGGTCGCGCGCGGCGAGCTGCAGTGCCTCCCCGCGCGTGCGCGCATCGGCTACCGCCGCGCGACGCTCCTCGCGCTCGCCTTCGAGCTCCGGGCGCCGCGCATCGAGGTCCGCAAGCGCATCGAGACCGAGCTGATGCCCCTGGCGGGCGCGTGCGAGCGCCTCCTGCTGCGCGCCCGTCTCACGGGCCGTATCGGCGAGCTCCTCATCGAGGCGCGCACCGCGCAGCGTGGATTCCTCGGCGCGCGCGCGCATCGCCTCGAGCGCACCCCGCAGATCCCCGTGCCGACGATGCGCACTGTGAATCTCGGCCTGAATGGCCTGACCCTCGCGCTCGGCGGTGCCGAGCGCCTCGCGCACGGCGCTGAGCTCGGATTGCACCTCGCGGGCGCGCTGCTCGCAGCCGGCGAACTCTGCGCGCAGGCCCTTCAAGCGCTGCTCGCGCTCGATGATGCCGGCGTGCGGATCCTGCCCGCGGCAGACCCGCAGCCAATCGCGCCCGAGCCACTCCCCGGCGCGCGTGACGATCGACTCCCCGGGCGCGAGCTGCGCACGGGCGGCGAGCGCCTCGGTGAGCGTCTCGCTCACTTGCACCCGCGCCAGCTGCTGTGCGATGCCTGCGGGTGCCCGCAGCAGCTTGCTCGCAAGCGTCGGCGCCGACGGCGCCACGCTCGGCGCCGCGGCACTGCCGCCCTCGAGCAGCGCGAGCCGGCCGCTGGTGAAATCGGTGAGCGCGGCCACCGCGGCCTCGAGCTCCTCGACGCACACCGCCTCGAGGTACTCCCCGAGGGCGGTCTCCACCGCGCGCTCCCAGCCCGACTGCACTTCGAGCTGCTCGGCAAGACGGGGCCGATCCGTGAGGCCCGCCCGAGCGAGCCAGCGGGTCGCCTCGCCCGTGCCCTGGCTGAGCGCCGCTTTCTGCAGCGCCTCGAGCGCGACGAGCTCGGCGTGCCGGCGCTCGCGCTCGGCACGCGAGCTCGCGAGGCGTGCCTCTACCGCGAGCTGCTGCGAGCGCAGGTGCTGAATGCGCTCGAGCGCGCCCGCGAGCGCCCCGCTCAAGTGCTCGCTGTGAGCCCGCGCGGCTCTTTCACGCTCGTCGAGCTCGCCCAGCTGGCTCTGCGCGCCCTGGGAGGTGAGCTGCTCGCGCTCGATGGCGAGACGATCGGCGCGCGCGGTCAGGCGGTGCAGCTGGGCCTCGAGCTGCTCGATGCGTGCCCGCTCGACCTGCGTCGTCTGGCTGGCCGCACCCAATGAGCGGTTGAATTCTTCCCAGCGCTGCTGCCAGGCCGCGAGCTCCTGCTCGGCCGCGGCGAGCGCCGCAGCTGCTGCGCTTTCGGCGGCGTGCGCCTGCGCCAGCTCGGGTGCCAGGCGCTCGAGCTCGGCGCGCAGCCCCGCGAGCTGCTGCTCATCGCGCTCGATGTGGGTGGCGAGCTCCGCGAGGGTGCCGTGGGCCTGCGTGAGATCGTTCTTCTGCCGCTCGCGCAGCTCGCGGCTGTGCTGCAACTGCTGCTCGGTGCGGCTGATCGCGGCGCCGACCTCGTAGTAGCGTCCCTGGGTCTGGCTCAGCCGCTCGGCACGCTCGCCGTGGAAGGCGCGCTGCTTCTCGAGCGCCGCCTCCGCCGAGCGCAGATCCGCGAGCGCCGACTGCATCGCCAGCTCGCGCTGGCGCATCGCACCGTCGTGGATCTCGCTGCCGCTGTCGAGCTCGCGCAGCCGCAGCGCCAGCAGCTCGGCGGCGGTGCGCCGCTCCTCCTCCTTGAGCGAGCGGTAGCGGCGGGCCGTCGCGGCCTGGCGCTGCAGGTGCCGGATCTGTTTCTCGACCTCATCGCGCACGTCCTGCAGGCGCTCGAGGTTCTCGCGGGTCTCCGCCATGCGCGACTCGGTCTCGCGCCGGCGCTCCTTGTAGCGGGAGATCCCGGCCGCCTCCTCCAGCAGTGCCCGCATGTCCTCCGGCTTGGCATCGATCACGCGCGAGATCATGCCCTGCTCGATGATCGCGTAGCTCCTGGAGCCGAGACCGGTGCCGAGGAAGAGCTGCGTGATGTCCTTGCGGCGGCAGCGCGTGCCGTTCAGAAAATAGCTGGAGCTGCCATCGCGCGAGACGACGCGCTTGAGGGAGACCTCCGCGTAGCTGGCATAGGGCCCGGCGATCTTGCCGTCGCTGTTGTCGAAGATCAGCTCGACCGAGGCGCTGCCCACGGGCTTGCGGCCCACCGAGCCGTTGAACACCACATCGGCCATCGAGTCCCCGCGCAGGTGTCGTGCCGAGAGCTCGCCCATGACCCAGCGCACGGCGTCGATGATGTTCGACTTGCCGCAGCCGTTCGGGCCGACGACACCGGTGAGATTGCCGGGAAAGCTGATGGGAGTGGGATCGACGAAGGACTTGAAGCCGGAGAGCCTGATCTTGGTGAGCCGCATCCTGTGATTCTTCCCCAGTGCGCCAGGCGCCGCGCCCCCCGTGAGACACACGCGCGGACGAGCGCAATGCGTCCCCAGACCCCGGCGCAGCCGATCACTTAGTGTAAAGTAAGATCACATTTCCGTGTGCCTCTCCGCGCCTTCGGTCCATGCCTACTCCCAGCCGCAATGTGCTCGAGAGCTTCTCCAACCCCGCGCCCGAGCGCGACTACACGATCCGCATGACGCTGCCGGAGTTCACCTGCCTTTGCCCGCGCACGGGCCAGCCGGACTTTGCGACTCTCGAGCTCGAGTACGTGCCGGATCGGCTGTGCGTGGAGCTCAAATCGCTCAAGCTCTACATCTGGTCCTATCGCGACACGGGCGCCTTTCACGAGGCCGTGACCAACCAGATCGCCGGCGATCTCGGGGAGCTGCTCGCGCCGCGCTTCCTCAGGCTCACTGCCCGCTTCAACGTGCGCGGCGGCATCCATACCAGTGTCGTCGTCGAACGCCGACAGCCGGGATGGCGGCCGCCGAGCCCCGTGACGCCTCCGTAATCGGGCGCCCGAAACTCCCCCGAACGACCCTTTTTCGGCTGCCCTGTACATGCCGAAGTGCGCCGGTATAATCGCGCGTCCTTCAAAGGCTCGTCTTTGCAGGAGTCACTGATGCCGGCCAAAAAAACCGCGCCCAAGCCCAGCCGGGGCAAGAAAGTCGTGAGCCGTCCGGCGGCACGCAAGGTCGCGGTGCGCAAGCCCGTCGAACGCGCGAAGGTGGTGAGCCACCCGCGCACCAAGGCCGCGCCGACACCGGTGCGCAAGCCGGCCGCGACGATGCCGCCCACCGACAGTGCCACGGAAGTCCCTCACCTGATGAGAACCGCCGCCGAGACCAAAGCCCCCAGCGCCGCGCCCCAGGAGCCCCCTGCACCGACGCCGCCCACCTCCCCGCCACGGTTGCAGGCGGCCCAAGGCGTCGTCGACACCGATGATGCGGACCTGGCCGAGCCAGGCAGCCTGCTGGCGGGTCCACGCAACGTCCAGCCCTACATCCTCAAGCGCGGCGAGCAGTACATGAGCAAGGAGCAGACGGAGCACTTCCGTCAGATCCTGCTCAGCTGGAAGCGCGACCTCATGGAGGAGGTGGACCGCACTGTCACGCACATGAAGGATGAGGCGGCGAACTTTCCCGACCCCAACGACCGGGCCACGCAGGAGGAGGAGTTCAGCCTCGAGCTGCGCACGCGTGATCGTGAGCGCAAGCTCATCCGTAAGATCGACGATGCCCTGAAGCGCATCGAGGATGGCACTTACGGGTACTGCTTGGAGACCGGTGAGGAGATCGGCATCAAGCGTCTCGAGGCTCGCCCGGTCGCCACCCTGAGTATCGAGGCTCAGGAGCGCCGGGAGCGGCGCGAGAGGCAATACGGCGATCGCGACGACCGCTATCGCTGATTCGCCAACGGGTTACGTGGGGCGCTTTGCCCCCTCACCCACCGGCCGATTGCACCTCGGATCCCTGCTGGCCGCCCCCGGCAGCTTCCTGGATGCTCGTCACCACGGCGGGCGCTGGCTGCTGCGGATGGAGGATCTCGATCGCCCGCGGGTGCTTGCCGGGGCGGCCGACGACATTCTGCGCACCCTCGAGGCACTCGGCCTCGAGTGGGATGGGCCGGTCCTTTATCAGAGCACCCGCTCCGAGCACTACGAGGCGGCCC
>DATJSR010000168.1:0-5209 GCA_035504015.1 Steroidobacteraceae bacterium | reverse complement strand
TGCGGCGCGGGTCCCTGGCTCACCCGCACCATGTCATCCGGACGCATCCATTTCTTGAAGGCGCTCTGCACATCGCGCGGGGTGAGCTCGATATAGCGCCGCGCGGCGATCGTCGGCTCATCGAGCGGCAGGTCGAACTCGATGCGACCGAGGAAGCCAGCGGCGATGTCATCGACGCTCGCCTCGGAGAGCGGAATCTGCCGCAGCAGCATCGCCTTCACGCGGTTGAGCTCCTCGGCGCCCGGGGGGGTGTTCTGCAGGTCGCGCACCTCGCGCAGCGCGATGTTCGCGGCCTGGGTCACGTTCTGCGGATCGCTCGCATAGTGAATGAAGTACACCCCGCGGGTGCGACCGGCCTGCAGATCCGAGGCGACCGAGTACACCAGGCCGCGCTCCTTGCGCAGCTCCACGCTGAGACGCGTCGAATAGAAACCACCGCCGAGCACCTCGCTGCCGAGCTGCACGGCGTAATAGTCGGGACTCGAGCGGGTGAGGGCGAGATTCTGCGCGAGAATCACCGTGTCCTGCACGCGCGAGGCATCCGGAACGGCGATCACGCGTGGCGCGTTGGGCGGCACGGCCGGCAGGTCGGTGTCGGGTTTGGGGCCGTGCGCCTGCCAACCGCCGAAGTACTTGGCGATGACCGCCGTTGCCTGCTCGGCGGTGACCTTGCCGATGACGACGATCGTCGTCAGATCCGGTCGAAACACTTCCTGGCGATAGGCGCGCACATCCGCGAGCTTGAGGCCGCGCACGCTCGCGGGGGTCGACTCCCGCAGGCTCGGGTCATCGGCCGGAAAGAGCGCCGCGCTCAGCGAGCGCCGCGTCAGGTAGCCGGGGCTCTTGTTGCGCGCCGCCACCACCTGCGCGAGCTGCCCCTGCACGATACGCATCTGGTCGGCGGGCAACGCGGGCTGCAATTCGTTCTCGGCGAGCAGCTGCACCGCGGGCTCGAAGTACTCGGCGAGCGCCTGTACGCTGAAGTCGGTGCCGGCACGCTCACGGGCACCGATGTCATCGAGCGCGCGCTCGAAGGCGAGCCGGTCGAGCCTCTGCGAGCCGTAGGAGAGCAGCTGCTCGAGCAGCTGCGCAACGCCTTCGCGCCCGCGCGGGGTCTCGGTCTCCGCGCGGTTGCGCACGTGGCCGAACACGCTCACCGTGTCGCTCACGTCCTCGGGCTGCACGATCAGCGTGAGGCCATTGGGCAGATGCGACACCACCGGATGGGTGGTGGCGGCGGGCACCGACAGTCGCTGCACGGCGGCGTTGGCCCACTCGGGCAGTGCGGTGGGCTTCGCCTCGCCGAGCGAGATGCTCTCCTGCCCTCCAAAGCCTCCCCCCGTCGCCACCGGCACGCCCGAGCCCTGCGGCAGCATGACCGCGGAGATCGCCTCATCGACGTTGAGGTACTGCCGCGCCACGCGGTTCACGTCGGCGACGGTCACCTTCTCGATGCGCGCGAGGTCCTCCTCGGGGGAGCTCAGGCCATAGAGCGCCACGGCATCGGACCACACCGAGGCGAGTCCGGCGATCGAGTTCTTGAGAAATCCCGTCTCGCGCCGCTCCTGCAGCTTGGCGGCCGCGACGAGATCGGCCGGCACGCCGTGCTCGGCGACGTTGCGCAAAATGGCGCGGATCTCATTGGCGAGCGCCTGCGGGTCGCCACCCGCGGGGAAGGAGGCCGTTGCGTACGCAAGCCCCGCCTGGGGCAGCGGATCGAGCGAGAAATCCGCATCGAGCGCCTTGCCCTGGGGAACCAGGCCGTAGAGCGAGAAACGGCGGCTGGAGAGCACATCGGCGAGCACCTCGAGCGCCGGAAAATCCGGGCTGTCGAGCCCAGGCACCCGCATCGCGATCATCTGCATGCCATTCGGCTGGTCGGTGGGAACGCTGAGGGAGGCGGCATGCATCGGCTCGAGTCTCACCGGCGGTGGCGCTGGCACGGACTTGCGGGGAATCGCACCGAAGAGCGAGCGTACTTTGGCGAGCACCTGCTGCGGCTCCACGTCGCCGACGACGACGAGGATGGCGTTGTTGGGCGCATACCAGGTGTCGTGAAAGTGCTTGAGCATCTGCGCCGTGGTGCGGTCGAACGAGGGGCGCGTGCCGAGTGCATCGTGCGCATAGGGAGTGCCGGCGAAGGCGAGCGCGCGCAGCTGGGTGTAGAGCACGTAGCCGGGGTTCGACAGATCGGCAGCCACTTCCTGCTCGATGGCCCCGCGCTCCTGGGACCACTGCTTTGCGGTGTCGTCGACCCCGCGCATGCGAACCGCCTCGATGTGCAGAGCCACATCCACATCATCCGCAGGCACGGTGTAGAGGTATTGCGTCAGCGTCTCGCGGGTATTGGCGTTGAAGTTGCCGCCCATGATGCTGCCGATGTTCGCAAGCTGCTCGGCGCTAAGGCCCGGGCTGCCGCGAAACATCATGTGCTCCTGGGCGTGCGCCGTGCCCGGAAAGCCTGCGGGAGCCTCGTTCGAGCCGACGAGGTAGTTGACCGCGGTGGCCACCACGGGCGCGAGCGCATCGCGCACGATGATGACCCGCAGGCCGTTGTCGAGCGTGGCGCGCACGACGTTGGTCTGCGCGCCGAGCGCGGCTCGAGCGGGTTCCGTGGAGGTCGTCTGCGGCAGCGCCGCCGCGGGCAGCAGCGCACACACGAGCGCGACGGCGAAGTACCTCCGGGCGGCGTTCAGATGCTGAAGGGCACGATCGAATTGCATGATGCTCACTGCGGGTCGGGGAAGGGAAGCTCGAGCGAGGGCGCCGACACGGCCGTGCTCGAGTTGCGCTCGACCGGAGTGCTGCTCACGCCATCCGGGGCGCATTATTCCATGACGGATTCAGGGCGTGGGAACCGCCTGCGACGCATGCGCGTCTTATGGGTAAGTACCCAGGGAAGGGGTGAGGAGGCAAAGCCCATGATTAAGCGGAATTTGTCGATGTCCCTTGCGTGCGCTGCGGCGCTGTTGCTCGGGTCGGGACTCGCGCTGGCGCAGGAGCAGCAGGGGGCGCTGAGCGGGCCACAGATGACGG
Organism: Steroidobacteraceae bacterium; assembly: GCA_035504015.1. Classification (GTDB taxonomy): domain Bacteria; phylum Pseudomonadota; class Gammaproteobacteria; order Steroidobacterales; family Steroidobacteraceae; genus JASHUC01. Next base: position 2,173 of record DATJSR010000168.1, on the reverse strand, counting down.
CTGCGGACGAGGACCTTGCAAATGCTGTCCGGACGAGGATTCAGCGCGACGATCTCGATCAAGCGCACGACCTCACGGTCACCGCGCGCGATGGCGTCGTGATGTTGAGCGGCAAGGCCGAATCGCCCTACGCCGAGAGCCGGGTGCTGCAGGACGCGCAGGGCGTCTCAGGCGTCAAGGGCGTGGAAAATCACATGAAGCTGCCCATGTAGGGCATGCCCCTACGCCGCGGCGGCGGCGGGCGTTCGCACGCACACCATGATCACCTCATCGACGTGGTGTGCGTCGATCATGCCGGGGGCAAGGGCAAGCGGACGCTGTAGTCGCACCGCCAGCGGCAGCAGGGCGTTGTACCAGCGCATGGCCGTCCTGGGGTGATGGGTGAGCCACCAGATCCCGTAGTCGAGCAAGCGCGAGGAGCGCGGCTGCATCCCGAATACGCCACTCTGCTGCACCGACAGGCTGTGCTGCTGCAGCAGCGAGGCGAGCAGCGGGGGCTCGTACCGGCGACGGTGGCCGACGAAGTCATCGAAGGCGCTCCAGCGCCGCGCATGCAGCGGCACCGACAGCAGCAGCAGCCCTCCGGGCTTGAGCACCCGGCACAGCTCGGAGAGCGCCGCCCGGTCGTTCTCCACGTGCTCGACCACATCGAGCGCGCACACCAGATCGAAGCGCTCGCCACCGAAGGGTAGGGCCGAGATCTCCCCCTGCACCGCCGAGGCGCCGCGCCGCGCCAGCGCGCCGAGCGCGGCGCGGCTGAGGTCGAGGAACTGCGTGCCGTGCAAGGGTAGTCGCGGTCGCATCCCGGGGGCGACCTCCAGGCGCTGCGGACAGCGCGGCAGCAACGAGCGCACGAGCGGCCAGGTGTTGAGCCGCTCGGGGGACACCAGGCGGGCGCGCGACCAGAGTGTGTCGTAGAAATCCCGGTTGCGCTCGCGCAGGGCGCGCGGGGCCGCGCCTGCGGTAGAGGCTTGAGGCATGCACGCACTATAACCGCGAATTCGGTAGGATAGCCCTCGCCCACGGCTGGAGCTGCAACGGCGCTTCGGCGTCCAGCACGGCCGACATCCATCACCGAGACTTCCCGCCCAGCTCCCGTGCCCCCGAGTGTTCTCGCCACAACGTGGCCGCTGCTGCTCGGCATGGGAGTGCTGATGCTGGGAGCGGGGCTGCAAGGCACGCTGCTCAGCCTGCGCGGCACGCTCGAGGGCTTTCCCGCCCCGGTGACGGGGGCGATCATGTCCTGCTACTACGTGGGCTATCTGATCGGCACCCGCGCTGCCCCGCGTCTGCTGCCACAGGTGGGCCACGTGCGGGTCTTCGCCGCACTCGCAGCCATCGCCTCGGCCGCCGTGCTCGTGCAGGGGATGTTCGTGGACCCTTTTCCGTGGGGCGCGATGCGCTTGCTCTCCGGTGTGTGCTTCGCGGGGATCTACGTAGTGGCGGAGAGCTGGCTCAACGATCGAGCGAGCCGCGACAATCGCGGGCGACTGCTGGCGCTGTACATGCTGATCCTGTACGTCGGCCTCGGAAGTGCGCAATTTTTGCTGACGCTCGCGAACCCTCGTACCAGCACGCCCTTTATGCTGGTCTCGCTGCTGATCTCGCTGGCGATGGTGCCCATCGTGCTGTCGGCACACCAGGTGCCATCCCTTGTGCTGCCCACGAAGGTGCGCTACGCGGAGCTTTATCGCAACTCCCCGCTCGGGGTGGTCGCCGTCGCCGTCTCCGGCCTGGTCTCCTCCATCATCTTCTCGATGGGTCCGGTGTACGCACGCCTGAGCGGTCTCAGTACCGACGGCGTCGCGGCTTTCATGGCGGTGAGCATTCTCGCCGCCGTCGCCACCCAGTACCCGGCCGGCCGGCTCTCGGATCGCGTCGACCGACGCACCGTGATCGGTGCGGCCTGCGCGCTCGCGACGGCGGTGGCAGCGATCGCCGCCTTCGTGCCCCTGCCGGAGGAGCTGATTCTGCTGCTCGCGGCGCTCTTCAGCGGTTTCGCCCTGACGCTGTACTCGCTCGCGGTCTCGCACGTGAACGATAAGCTCGAGCCGGCCCAGATGGTCGGTGCGAGCAGTGCCTTGCTGCTGCTCAATGGCAGCTCAGCCGCCTTGGGACCGGTGCTCGCCGGCAGCCTGATCGCCGCCTTCGGTCCCCATGCCTATTTCGCCAC
>DATJSR010000167.1:0-2879 GCA_035504015.1 Steroidobacteraceae bacterium | reverse complement strand
CGCAAGAGCCGCATCCGACAGCGCACGAATCATCACTGTTCCCGGCCGGCAGCGGACCGCGCTACTTCGGCACTGGCAGCTACGCCACGGGTGGCTCGAATGCCGAAGGCAACGATGGCATCGGTCAGCTCAACTCCCGCGGGGGCTACGGCAGCTTCACGGATGCAGGCGGTCCGGGGGCAAGCACGCTCTATGGCGAAGAGTCCCCGCTCGATGTCGCCGAGCAGAAGGACGCAGTGCGCCCCGAGTCGGACGCCGAAGAGCGCGACAGCGGGCCCCCGCGCTAGCGGGCGCCTGGCGCCGCAGCGAGCGAGGGACGGTTCCTCGAGCTCTCGCTGAGCAGCGCCTCGAGCTCGCGCTTCAGGGGTGCGAGCTCAGCCTCCCCGAGCGTCTCCTTCTCCAGAAGCTCGTGGGCGCCGCGCTCGAGCACGGCGTGCGCACGCTGGAGAATGCCTGTTGCGCTATCCAGGGCCGTGCGCAGCAGGTCGCGCACCGCGCAGTCGATCTCCCGTGCCGTCACCTCGCTATAGCGGCGCGGGCCCTCGGGCAGCGCGTTGGGTGCGAGCAGCAGCGAGTGCTCCGCCTCGTAGCTCATGAGCCCGAGCTTGTCGTTCATGCCGAAACGCATGACCAGAGCGCGCGCCATGTCCGTGGCCTTCGCCAGGTCATCCGCAGCCCCGGTCGAGGGCATCGCGAACACCAGCAGCTCCGCCGCCCGCCCGCCGAGCAGCACCGTCATGCGGTTTTGCAGCTCCTCGCGACTGAGCAGGAAGCGATCCTCCAGAGGACGCTGCAGGGTGTAGCCGAGCGCCGCGATGCCGCGGGGAATCACCGAGATCTTCTGCACCGGATCCGTGCCGGGCAGTGCCATGGCCACGAGCGCATGACCCATCTCGTGATAGGCCACGGTCGCGCGCTCGCGCGCGTTGAGCACGCGGCTCTTCTTCTCCAGGCCCGCGACGATGCGCTCGATGGCGGCCGTCAGGTCCTGCATCTCCACGGCCGCGGCTGCGCGGCGAGTCGCCAGCAACGCCGCCTCGTTGATTACGTTCGCCAGCTCGGCACCGGCGAAGCCCGGAGTGAGCGCGGCGATCTTCTCGAGCTCGACCTCCTTGGCGAGCTGCACCTTGCGCGCATGCACCTTGAGTATCTGTAGCCGCCCGACACGGTCGGGCCGGTCCACGAGCACCTGCCGATCGAAGCGCCCGGCGCGCAGCAGCGCCGGATCGAGGATCTCCGGCCGGTTCGTGGCCGCAAGGATCATCACCCCCACGGAAGGGTCGAAGCCATCCATCTCGGCCAGCAGCTGGTTGAGGGTCTGCTCCTTCTCGTCGTGGCCGCCGGGACCATAGGCGCCGCGCGCCCGACCGAGCGCATCGAGCTCGTCGATGAAGATGATGGCCGGGGCGCTGGCCCGGGCGTGCTCGAACAGATCGCGCACCCTGGCGGCGCCGACGCCGACGAACATCTCGACGAATTCGGCACCGTTGGTCGAGAGGAACGCGACGCCCGCCTCCCCGGCCACGGCGCGTGCCAGGAGGGTCTTGCCCGTTCCCGGCGGGCCCACCAGCAGCACGCCCTTGGGCACGTGCGCGCCGAGGCGCCCGTAGCGCTTTGGATCCTTGAGAAAGTCGATGACTTCCTGCAGCTCCTCCTTGGCCTCATCCACACCGGCGACATCCTGGAACGTGACGCCCGTGCTCTTCTCCATCATCACCTTGGCGCGCGATTTGCCGATCGACATGAAGCCGCCGGCGCCCTGTTTGAAACCGCCGCCACCGAGAAAGAGGTACCACATCAGTACGATCAGCGCAGCCGGCGCCACCCACCCGAGCAGCGTCGGCAGCCAGCCGCTCGAGTACTCGCGGGTGAAAGGCACGTGATAGCGCTCGAGCGTCTGCGCCATCTCGGGCTCGACGCGATTGGCTACCACCACCACGGGCACGGCCTTGGGATCACCGCTCTTCAGGTAAGCGCGGATCTCTCTGTCGGAGATCACCACGCGCTCGACGCGACCGGAGGCGAGCGTGCGCTCGAGCTCGTCATACGAGACCACCTGCTGCGTGGCAACCGTCGACACCGCGTCGATGGCGATGAACAACGCCAATGCGCCGAGCAGATAGGCGGCGAAGAGCAGCAAGGTCTTGCGCTTCATGCGGCCACACTGCCCGAAGGAGCGTCGCGCCGCACATACGCATTTTCCGGCAAACGCTGCGGCTGCCCCCGAGGCGGCTCTGCGGCAGGCCCCTCAGGCTCTCTGCAGGAAGCTGCGCGCGCGGTCATCGTAGGCGAAGAGCTCGGCATAGCGGCCCCAGGCCGTGACGGCGCGCAGCGTCACCTCAGCGTCGTGCCTGCTCAAGTGATCCTGCAGCTCGAGCTCGAAGCGGGCGCGCGGTGCGGCGTGGTCCGGGCGCTCCTCGAGCACGCCGGCGATGTGTGCGGCGAGCGGCACGAAGCGCAGCAGGTGCTCGCGAAACAGCCGCTTGCGCTCCTCGGTATCGGCACAGGCTAGCAGCCTTCCAGCGGCCGTGAGGCGCACGTGCCCGCGGGTGAGCTCGGCGAATTCGAGCAGGTGCAACGCGGCTGCGAGCGGGAACAGCTGCGGCTCGGGGAACGCCAGACGATGCGCCACATGGGCAAGATCGGCCTCTCCTTGGTACGGGGGCTTGGCGAGCGTGTCGACCAGACCCAGCAGGCGGCTGATCGGGGCCCGCGGCAAGGGTTGCGCCCGCGCGGCCGCCCCTCCCCGATGAGCGCGGATCGCCTCCGTGAAACGCGAGGTGAGAATGGCATAAAGCTCATCCACGACGGCGCGAAACGCCGGCTCCAGGCGATTGCGCGGCTGCGGCAGCGGCACGCGGATCTCCGCGGCGATGTGT
>DATJSR010000166.1:0-19938 GCA_035504015.1 Steroidobacteraceae bacterium | reverse complement strand
AGCCGCACGCGACGCTTGCTGATGCGCGGATCGGCAATGGGTATCGCGGCGAGCAGCGCCTCGGTGTAGGGGTGATACGGCGGGGCGAAGACCTCGGCGGTGCGCCCCTGCTCGACGATCTGGCCGAGGTACATGACCAGGACCCGATCGGCCAGGTAGCGCACTACGGCGAGATCGTGGCTGATGAAGAGCAGCGTCGTGCCCGAGCGGCGCTGGATGTCGATCAGCAGTTCCACCACCGCTGCCTGCACGGAGACATCGAGCGCGGAGACCGGCTCATCCGCAACGACGAGCGCGGGCTGCCCCGCGAAGGCGCGTGCGACGGCGATACGCTGCTTCTGACCTCCGGAGAGCTGCTGTGGGTGCCGCTGCGCCATCTCCTCGGGTAAGCGCACGAGCGCGAGCAGCTCGGCGACGCGGGCACGGATGCGTCGCTCGTCGCGCTCGATGCCGAACTTGCGCAGCACGCGGCCGATCTGCGCGCCCACCGTGAGACTGGGGTTCAAGGTGTCGAAGGGATTCTGAAATACCATCTGCAGCGCGCTGATCGTCTCGCGGCTGCGCCTTGCAACGGGCAGCCGTGCGAGCTCGAGCTCGCGCAGCCGGATCGACCCGGCGCTCGCCTGCGTCAGCCCCATGAGGATGCGCGCGAAGGTCGATTTGCCGCAGCCCGACTCACCCACGAGCGCGACGGTCTCACCGCGTGCGGCATCGAAGCTGAGCTCGTGGTTGGCGCTCACCGTGCCGTAGCGCTTGCTGAGCGCACGTACCTCGAGGACGGTCTCGGCTGCGGGCTCGGGCTCACTCCTGACGGAGGCGCTCACCGCGGCGTCAGCCCTCACCCCGGTATCTGCGCTCGGGGCGCGTGCGCCAGCGGCGATATGAGCCGGTAGCTGCGTCAAATCCTGCGCGCGCAGACAGCGCACTTGGTGGCCGCCCAGGCTCTGCAGCGCCACCGGCGCGACATCGCAGCGGCCGGGCAGGAAGTGCTCGCAGCGCGGTCCGAATGCGCAGCCGCGCGGGCGGGCATCGGGCAGGGGAGGCTGCCCCGGGATGCCGCGCAGCGCCCGCGCGTGCTTATCGCTGAGCGACGGAATGGCCGCGAACAGGCCGCGCGTGTAGGGATGGCGCAGCTCACCGTACAGCGCTGCCGTCGGACCGCTCTCCACCGCCTGCCCCGCATACATGACGGTGATGCGCTGGCAGGTCTCGCGCAGCAGGCCGAGGTTGTGCGAGATGTAGAGCATCGAGGTGCCGGCTTCTGCGGAGATCTCGCCGATCAGATCGACGATGCCCGCCTCGACGGTGACGTCGAGCGCGGTGGTCGGCTCATCAAGCAGCAGCAGCGCGGGATGTGACAGCAGCGCCATGGCGATGACCACACGTTGCTGCTGCCCACCGGAGAGCTGGTGCGGGTAGGCGCGCATGATGCGCCGGTCATCCGCGAGGCGCACGCGATTGAGCATGGCACGCGCGCGCTCGCTCGCCGGCCCTCGTGCCAGTGACTCGTGGAACCTCGGCACCTCGATCAGCTGCTCACCGATTGTCATGCTGGGATTGAGCGATGCCATCGGCTCCTGATAGACCATTGCGATCTGCGCGCCGCGAACGCGGCGCAGCTCCTCGCTCGACATCTGTCGCAGGTCGCGGCCGCCAAACAGCAGCTCCCCGGAGCTGATCCGACCGCGCTTGCCGAGATACTGCATGATCGCGAGGGCGACGGAGGACTTCCCGCAGCCGGACTCCCCGACGAGCCCGTGAGCCTCGCCGGCGTGCAGCGTCAGGTCGAAATCAATGACGGCCGGTACCCAGCCAGTGCGCGATAGATAGGACACCGACAGCTGGCGCAGCTGCAGCAGCGGCACGCCCGGTCCGGCAGGCACGGCAGTGACGGCGCTCATCGCCCGGCTGGCGCCTCGCGCAAGCCGTCGGCCAGCATGTTGAAGCCCAGGATGAGGCTCGATACCGACACGGCGGGAATCGCCACCAGGTAGGCGTACTTCCACAGCAAGGCGGCCGTCGCGCCCTCCTTGATCATCAGACCCCAGTCGGGGTCGGGCGGCTGCAGGCCCAGGCCGAGAAAAGTGAGCGTGGTGATTGCCACGGTGGTGTAGCCGAGGCGCAGACACGCATCGACGAGCAGCGGACCGCGCACATTGGGCAGGATCTCGATGAACATCATCCACAGAGGATGCTCGCCTCGGGTCTGCGCGGCGTGGATGTAGTCGCGTGTGGTCGCATCGAGCGCGAGGCCACGCACCAGACGCATGATCGCCGGTGCCGAGGAGCAGGTGACCGCGATCACGATGTTGAAGCCGCTCTGCCCGAGGAGGTTGAGAATGAGGATGAAGAGCACCATGACGGGAAAGGACAGCAGCAGGTTCGCGGCAAAGGACACCACCTCGTCCCACCAGCCCCGCAGGTATCCGCCCAGCAACCCGAGGCTCACGCCCACGAAGTAGGCCACCGCGGTGGCCGTGATGCCCCAGACGAGCACGCGCTGGCAGCCCCAGAGCGTGCGCGAGAGCATGTCGCGGCCGCGAACGTCCGAGCCCAGGAGGAAGTACACACCATGCTTCACCGTTCCGGGCAGCGCCAGGGGTGCAAGCGGCTTGTTGGGGTCGGGCAGCGGCAGGAACGGTACCCCAACCGCCGCCAGGAACCAGAAGCACACGAGGGTGAGCCCGAGGACGGCCACCCAGGAGGACCGGCAGGCGCGCAGGCCGAGCACGTAGGTCAGCACGACGGCCGGCACCGCGGGTAGCAGCACCCAGCGGGCCTCCGCGCCAAGTGCGCCGCCGAACATGACATAGCTGACGAGCGGGATCCAGACGAGCGCGATCAGGATCGCAGCTCCATGGCGTCTTGCGAGGGAGCCCGTCAGTGCGCGAGCCGCTGCCAGCATCTGCATCTAGGCCTGCCGCAGCCGCGGGTTGAGCGCGACGTAGGCGGCATCGGAGAGCAGCTGCGAGCAGACGGCGACGCCCACGGCGACGAGCGTGGCTGCCTGCAGCACCGCGATATCACCGAAGCTCGCCGCATCGAAGAGCATGCGGCCGAAGCCTGCATACTGGAAGAACACCTCGACCACCACCACCTGCGAGAGCAGCCCGTTGAGCTCTTGGCAGACGAGCGTCACGGGCACGGTGAGCGCGTTGCGCAAGGCGTGGCGCCACACCACGCGCCGCCAGGGCAGTCCCTTCAGCACCGCCGTGCGCACGTACTGGGAGGCGAGGACCTCGAGCATCGCTGCCCGGGTCATGCGCGCGAGGTAGCCGACTTCGTAGAGCACCAGCGTACTGACCGGCAGAGCGAGCTCGCGCCACGACCAGCCCTCGAGCATCGCCGATTTCGCCGGTACCCAGCGCAGCCCGAGGGCGAGGACCACCGTGAGCAGCACCGCGGTCGCAATCTGCGGCGTCGAGGTGGTGAGCACCGACAGGAACGAGATGAGTCGATCGAGCGGGGAACCCTCGTTCACGGCGGCGAGCACGCCGAGCAGCAGCGCAAGCGGAATCATCAAGGCAAAGACGCACGCGGCCAGGATGGCCGTGCGGGCCAGGCTCTCTTTCAGCAGTGTCGAGACGGCCACGTCCTTCTCGGTCGACTGGCCAAGGTCCCCGTGCGCGAGGCGGCCCCACCACGCCGCATAGCGCACGAGAAAGGGCGCATCGAGACCCTGGCGTGCGAGCCAGCGCTGATAGTCGCCCTCCGAGAGCGTGGCGACGCCGAAGCCGCCGAGCTCGGCGACGGCAACCTTGCGACGGAACTGATCGGTGTCGAAGATGACGAACAGCAGCGCCGATGCGGTCAGAACGATCAGCAGCATCTGCAGCAGTCGCTTCGCCAGAAATCTCATCGGCTCATCCAGACCCGCGTGAGCTGCATCTGTCGCGCCGGGTGCGGCCGATAGCCGTGGACGCGCTGCGTGCGCAGGCCGAAAACGGGACGCCACAGCGGCTGCACCATCACCGCCGCCGCCCGCAGCAGCTCCTCGACCCGCTGCATCCTGGCCCGCCGCCGCAGCGGATCGAGCATCGCCTCGGCCTCCAAGAGCGCTTGATCGAATGCAGGATCGGAGAAATGTGTCTCGTTCCAGGAGGCGCCCGTGCGGTAGGCCTGTGAGAGCACCATGGTACCGAGCGGGCGATGCGACCAGGACGTGGCCCCGAAGGGCACCTTGTTCCAGACCTCCCAATACTTGGTCGGCGGCAGCACATTCACGTGCAGGCGCATGCCCGCATCGAGCAGCTGATCGCGCAGCGCCTCGCAGATCGCCTGGTGCCAGGGCCCATCGTTGTTGCCTACCGCCACGGTGATGTCGAGGCCCTGTGTGTGGCCGGCTTGGCGCAGCAGGCGCCGTGCGCCGGCAACGTCGCGCACGGGCACTGGCAGCGCAAAGTATTCGGGATGAATGGGCGCCACATGGAAGTTGCCGGCGACGGTTGCATGCTCGCCGAACACCAGGCGCGTGATGGCCGCGTTGTCGGCGGCCTTTACGATGGCCTGGCGCACGCGGATGTCGTTGAACGGTGCGGCATCCACCTGCATGCGCAGGCACAGCGTCTGCGCGCTCTCGACCGAGTCGATGTGCGTATCCGGAAGGGACGCGGCGAGCTCGAGCTGATCGACATTGAGCTCGTAGATCAGATCGATGCCGCCGGAGGCGAGCGCTGCGGTCTGGTTCTCCTGCTCGAAGTGGTAGAAATGCAGCTCATCGAGATAGACCTCGCCACCCCAATAACGGAAGGGCCGGCCGGTGGTGGTCTCACGCACGCGCCGCAGGATGCAGCGCTCGGCCACCCGCAGCTGCGCCAGCGTGTAGGGCCCGGTGCCGAGCGGGTTCTTCGAGAACGGCGGCTCGAACGAGGGGTGCAGAATGTGCGTGGGGTACTCGGCGAAATCCTCCGCCACCGAGAGCACCGGCGCGGCAAGATGCAGCCGCAGTGTCTGCGCATCGGGCACCTCGACTGCGTCGGGGAGCGCACGGCGCCGGTAACCCCCGCGAGCCTGCGCATCGCGGGTGAGCTCGGTCAGCGCGGCAAACGTCGACAGGCCGAGGTTCGAGGAGCCGAGCGCGGGATCGAGCCAGCGGCGGATATTCCAGGCCACGTGCTGTGCCTGCAGAGGCTCGCCGTTGTGCCAGATGACCCCTGGGCGCAAGCGCAGCGTCCACAGCGTGAGATCCGCCGAAGGCTGCCAAGACTCGAGCAGCCAGGGTCGCACGACGTTGTCCGGCCCGAGCATGGTGAGGCACTCGCAGATGGGACGGGTCTGGTTCGACATCTCGGTCCAGGCGTAGGTCGCCGGATCGAACATGCGAGCGACCATCTGGCCGATGCGCAGGATGCCGCCGCTGCGGGCACGCGGATCTGCCCTCGGGAAGGGGCTCTGCGCGATCGGCTCGGCGCCGAGTCCGGCGAGTGCGTAGGCGCGCGCCGCGGGAACCCCCAGCAGCGCTGCGAAGCGCACGAACTCACGCCTGCCGATCAACCCCTGGGCAAGCTGGCGCCCGAGCTCTGGAAGCAGAGGATGATCGCTCGGGCGCGCGTGCGAGCTCGTGGGCCTGCGCATTCACAACGCCGCCGTGACCATGATCTCCACGCGATAGCCGTCCCCGGCGAGGCGCGCTTCCACGGTGGCGCGGACCGGCATGGCGCTGCGATCGATCCAGGCGTCCCAGGCGGTGTTCATGCGCTCGAAATCGGCGATGTCGCGCAGCCAGATCTGCGCTGTGAGGAGTTTGCTCTTGTTGCTGCCGGCGCGTGCGAGCAAGCCGTCTATTTTCTTCAGGATCTCCGCCGTCTGCTGCGTGGTATCGCCCGTCAGATCGTCGGCGACGATGCCGGCGACGTAGACCGTGCCTTGGTGGGCGAGAACGCGGCAGAAGCGCGGTCCGTTCTCGAATCGTTGAATGCTCATAGGGGATCTTCCCGCTTGGCTCAGTGGCGTGGATCCGTGGCGCCGGGCGTGGCCATGGGCGCGGACGCGCGGCCTCGCAGGCGCGCAGGAGCGAGCTCCGCCTGCGTGATGCCGAGCTGCTGCAAGTCCTGGGGCAGCGAGCCGCCACGCACGCACGCCGCACAGGCCCGGGCGAGCGCCGGCGAGGTCTTGATGCCGTAGCCGCCCTGCGCGGCGAGCCAGAAGAATCCCTCCGCCGCCGTGTCGAACCCGACCACCGGTGCGCCATCGCTCACGAAGCTGCGCAACCCCGCCCAGCTGCGCGCGACGCGCTGCACCTGCAGGGTCGTCGCCCGCTCGAGCCGCTCGACGCCGCTCGCAATATCGATGTCCTCGGGGTAGGCGTCGGTCGGTGGACTCGGGGTGGCATCGCCCGGGGAGACCAGGAGCTGACCGGCGTCGGGCTTGAAATAGAATTCCTCCGCGACATCATCCACCATCGGCCAGCGCTGTGGCTGCACACCTTCGGGCAGGGCTACGGTGAAGGCGGTGCGACGCTTGGGCACCAGTCCCACGGGTGGCACGCCGGCGAGCTGCGCCAGCACATCGGCCCAGGCTCCGGCCGCATTCACCACCACGGGCGCGATGAAGGTCGTGTCCCCGGCGGTGATGTGCCAGCGGCCACCGCGGCGCTCGAGGGCGCTCACCGCAACGTCGACCAGTACGCGCGCACCGAGGCTGCGCGCGCCGCGCAGGAACCCTTGATGCAGGGCGTGCACGTCGATGTCGCGCGAATCCGGCTCCAGGAAGGCGCCCGCCAGGTATTCACGGCGCAGTACCGGTACGCGCTCCAGCGCCTCATCGATACTGACCGTATGAATGCTCGGCACCAGGGCGCGTGCCTGCTCGAGTGCGCGGCGCAGCAGATCGAGCTGATCGGCCCGCGCGATGGTGAGCATGCCGCGGGGGGAGAGCAGCGCGTGCTCGCTGAACCCGGGCGGGGGCGACTCGAGGAAGGGCCGGCTTGCCATCGCCAGGCGGCGGATGACCGCTGCCCCGTAGTTCTCCGTGAAGCTCGCCGCAGAGCGGCCGGTCGAGTGATAGCCAACCTGCGGCTCGCGCTCGAGCAGCACCACCGAGACGGTCTTGGCCAGCTCGTAGGCCGCGCTCGCCCCGGCAATGCCCCCGCCGATCACCACCACGCCCGCTTCGCTGCGCATAGCGAGCACACATTACCGCATCGGGGCGGCATGGGCGTGTATCGCCCTGGCGCCCCGGACCGCCGCCCCAGGCGCGCACGGAGGCTTCAGGTATCGGGCTTCGGGCCCTGCGGTCCGGGCCAGGGTGCCTCGGACTTGCCGTTGAAGATCGCCTCCGCATCGGCGCGCTGCAGCGACCAGGCGCCATCGGCGATCTCGGTCTCGAGCTGACCGGGTGCCCAGCCGGCATGACCGATGAAGATGCGCAGCCCCTCGAGCGGCTTGTCCCGACCGAGGAGGCTGAGCAGCAGCTGTCGATCGCTGCTGATGCATACCCCCTCGAAGGCCTGGACCGCGTGCTGCGGTGGCTTCACGGCGCGAAACAGGAACCACACCGACTCGAGCTCGACCGGGCCGCCGAAATACACCCGATCGGGCAGGCGCGCGAGAGGCTTGAGATCCGGAAAGAGGCGCGCGATGGGGATCTGCGTCGGCCTGTTGACGATGACGCCCACGGGCGCCGGGCCGAGGTTGTTCATGACGAGGACGATCGAGTCATCGAAGCTCGGATCACCGATCTCGGCTCGAGAGGCGATGAGAATGGCGGTGACGGGCTTCGCGTCCTCGGTGCGCGCCGTCGATGACCCGATCAGGAGCGCAAGGGCGCAGCATGCTGCCATCTTCCGGGTTGTGCGCCAGCCACTGCTCACGAAAGACCTGTCCTGCGGTCCGCGGGGGTCGAGGGTCCTTGCCGATCTTACTCCGTCCGCGTGGTGCTCGGCGCCCGGCGCCGTGCTCAGTGCCCGAGGTGCTGCAGAGGCTCGTCGGGGTCGGAAGGGGCGAGCAGCGCCGCGTGGTGCGCACGGAACAGTCGGCCACGCTCGGCGAGCAGCACGAAGAGCAGCGCCAGGATACCGGCGAGCAGCGCGCCGCCGGCGAGCGGTACGGTCGAGCCCTGGAACTGCCGCCCGATGGCCGCGCCCACGAGCGCGCCGCCGCAGGTCGTGAGCAGGCCCTGCAGCGCGGCGCCGATGCCGGCAATCTCACCGAGGGGCTCCATGGCCATGGCGCCGAAGTTGGAGACCGAGAGGCTGAAGAGCGCCAGGCTCGCCGCCTGCAACGCCACGAAAGTCCACAGTCGCTCGAGTCCAGCGGCGGCGACGATGAGGTGCAAGGCCGTGACGCCGAGATAGGCCAGCAGGGCGGCGTGCGAGATGAGGCGCATGCCGAGTCGCTCGACGATGCGCGAGTTCAGGAACGAGGCGACACCCATGAACACCGCGCAGAGCGCGAACATGCCCGGCATCCAGCTCGCGCGGTCGAAGACCGTCGCAAAGATCTGCTGCACCATGCCGACGTAGGCGAGCAGCGCGCCGAACATCACCGTGACGGCCAGGCTGTAGCAGAGGGAAGCGCGGGTGGTCAGCACACGAGTGACCGCTCCGAGCACGTGTGCGGCCGTGAGCGTCAGCCGATATTCCGGGTGCCGCGTCTCGGGCAGCCGCGCCGTGGCCCACAGCAGCATGAAGAATGCGAAGCCGGCAAACACGGCGAAGATGTCGCGCCAGGGCGCGAGCAGCAGGATCAGCTGCCCGACACTGGGCGCGACGACGGGCACCATCAGGAAGACGATGAAGGTGAGCGACATCACCCGTGCCATGGTGCGCCCCACATACAGGTCGCGTACCACCGAGCGTGTGACCACGACGCTCGCCGCGGCGAGCCCATGCACGAAGCGCCAGTCGAGCAGCAGTGGGAAGCTTGTCGCGAATCTACAAAGAAGCGCCGCCAGCACGTAGAGGCTCAGTCCGCTGAGCAGCACGGCGCGCCGCCCGAAGCGATCGGAGAGTGATCCCCAGACCAGCTGGCCCAGCCCCACCCCGGCCACATAGGAAGTCACGACCCACTGGCCGTGATTGGGGTTGCCCACACCGAGCTCGCGGACGATAGTCGGCAGCGCGGGCAGCATCCCGTCCACGGCGATCGCCTGCGTCGCGAGCATCCCGGCCGCGAGCACCACGAATTCGCGAAAGCCGATGGCTCGAGCTTGCTTGAGGGTATCCATCGGCGCGTTGTGCTGCGCTCGCTGTGCGCGGCAGCGTGCAGATCAGCAAGTGCTCGGGAGGCGATCGGCCCCGGGGCCGACCCACGGACGCATCATGGCTCTTATAGCATGCGCCATGTCGCTGACGTACAGCGCGCGCGCAGTCGCCGACGGGCCCCGCGCGCTGTGTCGCCGATGCCACAGGCGCCGCAAAGCGCTCGAATCGCCGGTACTCCTCAGGTATGATCTCCGCAACGAAGGGGGAGCAGGGGTCCTGAGTACCCCATTCTTTCAACAACCATAAGTCGGAGCGAGCTATGAGCACGGGGAGAATCTCCAAGCACGTTGCACGTGCGGTCGCACTCACGTGCGGCCTTGCCTTGTTGAAAGGCGCCTTTGCCCAGGGCGCGCCCCAGGGCACGCCAAGCGCCGATACGGGTGGTGATCAGCTGCAAGAGGTGGTGGTGAGCGCCACCAAGCGCATATCCACGGTGCAGACGACCGCGGCGAGCATCACCGCCGTGTCGGCACAGGATATCGCCGATCGCGGCATCGTCGACTTCAGCACGCTCGCCCAGTCGGTGCCCGGCATCTCCATGCGCACCGCTGGCCCCGGGCAGACGGAATTCGAGATGCGCGGACTCAATTCCGCCGGCGGCAACAGCTCTCAGGTGGGCTTCTATCTCGATGAGACACCGCTGTCATCACCGGCCGCCGCGCAGGTGGGCAAAGTGGTCGTCGACCCGGATCTGTACGACCTCAACCGTGTCGAGGTGCTGCGTGGTCCGCAGGGCACGCTGTACGGCTCGAGCTCCGAGGGCGGCACCGTCAAGCTGGTGCCCAACCCGCCTGAGCTCGGCGCCTTCTCCGCATCGGGCGAGGACGTGATCTCAAACACCAGCTCGGGGGGCAGCGTTAACCACGAGGAGCGCGGCATGATCAATCTTCCCATCGGGGATACGATCGCCGTGCGCATCGTGGGCTCGATCATCGACGACAGCGGCTGGGTCAAGCGCCTCGTCATTCAGGATGGCGCCGTGGCGGTCGATTCCGGGCCAGGATTCCCGTCCGTCTACCGGCCGTCCAACTTTTACACCGCGCCGCTGGCGGAGACCATCAACGGCGCCAACGACACCACCGTGGACATGGTGCGCGCAGCGCTGCTGTGGAAGCCAGTCGATGCGCTCTCGATCACCCCGTCTGTGATGTGGCAGAAGACCTACCAGGGTGCCCCGAGCGCGGTGGACGTGAACGATGATCCCACGCATCCCACGGTCCCAGCCGTCAATGCCCACTACGAGATCTACGACGTGCCGGAGCCGCAGAGCGACGTGCTCACGCTCGCCGCCCTGAAGGTGGAGTACCAGCTCGAGCCCTTCACGATCACCTCGGCGACCGGGGAGTGGAATCACACGCTGATCATCTCCCAGGATGCCACCGAGGAGAACGCGGCGGCGATCGGCATTCCCGTGTATGACCCCGCCGCCGGCGGCGTCGGCATCTCCGGCCCCGGACCCAGCGCCCCCGGAGTCGAGGAGCGTGATGCCACTCGGCAGTTCACCGAGGAGCTGCGCCTCACGTCGAACGGGACCGGCCCGCTGCAATGGATCGCGGGCTATTTCTATCAGGATCTGTATTCCGAATGGGACGAGTGGGCCGTCAACCCGCAGATCTCTCCCGACATCCTCGGCGGTCCCAACTTCTACGTCGACTATCAGCCGCAGGTGATCACCCAGAATGCGGAGTTCGGCGAGCTTTCCTGGCAGGTGACGGATGCGTTCAAGGCGACGGTGGGCCTGCGCCACTATCACTTCAGTCTCGGACAGACCAACAGTGAATGGGGTGGGTTCACGGTGTATGGCTATCTGGGCAACACCGTGCCTTACAACACGGCAGCCTCCGAGAGTGCGAGCGGCACCAATCCCAAGGTCGATCTGAGCTACCAGCTCAGCAAGGATCTGATGGTGTACGCAACCGTCGCCAAGGGCTTTCGGCTGGGAGGCGCCAACCAGCCTATTCCGGTGGAAGCTCTAGGGGGCGCCAACGGAGTGCTGGTGGCCAACGAATGCGGCCTTCAGGCCAAGCTGCTGCTGTCGAGCTGCGCTCCCGGCGTGCTGCTGCAGGCGCCGGCCACCTTCACCTCCGATTCGGTGTGGAACTATGAGGTCGGAATGAAGAGCGAGTGGCTCGATCGGCGCGTGACTTTCAATCCCTCGGTCTATTACGAGCGCTGGAACAATCCGCAGATTGCGACGAACCTCGCTGGCTTCGGCATTACGGCGAACGGTGCCGACGCGCGCATCTACGGCCTGGAGTTCGAGGCGCAGGCGCTGCTCACGCACGAGTGGGACTTGTCGGTCAACGCGGGCTACACCAACGCAGAGTTCGAATCGGCGAGCCTCATCACCGGATATCCGGAAGGCTACAACGTTCCTGATATCCCGAAGGTCACGGCCTCCGCCACGCTGCGCTGGAAGCACGAGATCACCGAGAAGATCTCCCTGGTCGGCACGCTCGAGGGTGACTACGTCGGCACGCGCACGGATGCGCCGTATGGTGAGACCATCACGGTGCTGAACATCAACTCGTACCTGGTGCATCTGCCGGCCTATGGGCTGCTGAACCTGCGCTTCGGCGCCGCCGGGGACAACTGGATGGCCGCGCTGTTCATCAGCAACCTCACCAACAAGGAGGCGCTGCTCGACCCGCAGCCGCAGATCGATCTGCAGATGGCGGCCTACGCGCGCTACCTCGTCAACCAGCCCCGCACGGTCGGTGTGGATCTGACCTACAAGTTCAAGTGATCCCATGGTCCGGGGCGCGCCGCACGCGGCGGCGCGCCCGGACGTGCGCACGCGAACGCGACAAGCGTGACGCGCCGCTCGGCGCTACAACGTACCCAGGCCTCCATCCACGTTGAGCTCCACTCCGGTGATGTAGGAGGCATCCGCGGAAGCCAGGAAGGCCACGGCAGCGGCGATCTCCTCGGGCTGGCCGATGCGCGCCATCGGCACCCGCCCGGTGATTCCAGCTTTGAAATCCTCGATCTGCGTCTCGGTCATACCGGCGCGGCCGAAGATCGGCGTGGCGATCGGGCCCGGTGCTACCGCATTGACCCGGATTCGCCGTGCGAGCAGCTCCGTCGATGCGGTCCGCGCAAACGAGCGCACCGCCGCCTTGGTCGCCGCGTAAATCCCCATGTTGGCGGCGCCCTTGTGCGAGGCGACACTGGTGTTGAGGATGATGGAGGCGCCGTCGTTGAGGTGCGGAATCGCCTTCTGGAGCGTGAAGTATGCGCCCTTGACGTTGACGGCGACGAGCTCGTCAAAGAGCGCCTCGTCGGAGCCGGTGTACGGCGCAAACCGTCCGACCCCGGCATTGACGAACAGTACATCGATCTTGCCGAGCTTTGCGGCCACGAGGGAGTACAGCCGATCGATATCGGCGAGCTTCGACACGTCGCTCTGCACGGCGAGCGTATCGCTGCCGATCTGCGAGACGGCGGCATCGAGGCTGCGGGCGTCTCGGCCCGAGATCGCCACGCGGGCGCCTTCCGCGTGAAGGCGCTTGGCGCTCGCCAGACCGATGCCGCTGTTGCCGCCCGTCACCACCGCCACCTTGCCTTCGAGCCTTCTCATGGAGGGTCTCCCGTTGCCTGTCGATGAATAGTTCAATAGTATTGAACTATGGAACGAAAGAGCAAGATCATTCTAGAATGAGCATATGACCCGTTTCGTGCACCCTGCCAAGGAGGACATCACCCTGAGCGGCGTGCTGGGCGCACTGGCCGATCCGATACGCCTGCAGATCCTGAAGAAGCTGCTCGAGCACCGCGCCGCGAGCCTGTCGTGCTTGGGCGCAGCGCCGTGCCCCACCATGGCGAAGTCCACGCTCTCGCATCACTTCCGGATCCTGCGCGAGGCGGGTCTCATCCGCACGACCAGGCAGGGCGTGGAAAACCTGAATCGTGTGCGGCTCGAGGAGCTCAACGAGCGCTTCCCGGGGCTGCTGAAGGCGATCCTCAAGTTCCAGCCCTGAGGCCGCAGTGCCGGTCCGCCGACTCAGCCCTTCGGCAACGCGATCGGCCGGTCGCGCAGCAGCAGCACCCAGTCACCATTCTCCATGAGCGCTTCGCGCCCGAGCTCGCCTATCAGGGCGCGCTCGCTGCCGGTGCGCAAGGCGACATCCGGGACGCTCTCGAGGCGCTCGATGGCCGCCTCGGCGCGGGCGAAGATGGCTGCAAAGCGGCTGTATTGATGGGCCTGCGCACGCATGCCGAAGCGCTCCCCGTACGCTTCCCACAGGGCCGCGGCCACCGGTGCGAAGCCCATGAGCAGCACGAGCCAGTGGCGCGCGTGTGCGAGTGGCGCGAGGTGCTCGAGGGGATCGAAGAAGACGACGAGCGCGGCGGTTGCGAGGAGTCCGACGGCGAGGCACAGCGCCGAATTGTGCTCGACGCGGTGGATACGGTGCATCAGGCTTTGCGCGCGACGGCGGTAGTACTGCGCTTGCCCGAGTACCCAATGACGCTGCACCAGATCGGGCCGCGGCGCGCTCGGGGGTGGCAGCGCGTTGGCGCCGCGCAAAGCATCGCGGATCCAGCGCAGCTCGTCGGTCTGTTTGCGCAGGTAGCTCGCCGCGGCGCTGTCCTCGAGTCCGGCCAGACGCCAATAGAACTGTACCCGCAGCGCTTCGGCGAGCGCCCGGTAGTCGAGGTAGCGCCCCTGCGCGTCGATGCGCCTCTGCCAGGCGTAGAGCACGGCGATCGTGCTGAAGATCAGCAGGTACGCGGTCGGCAGCGCACGGCTCGGCATGATCTCGGCGTAGATCTCGAAGGTGAGCGCCAGCGCAACGGCGAGCCACAGCACGATCCGCACCACCGCATGCGTGAGCCGTTGAAAGTTGCGCGCCACCGTGTCGGCGGCCGCGAAGATCTCCCCGAGCTGCCGATCGCTTTGCGGGCGCGCGCCGATCTGGGGCAGCAGGCCGCAAGCGTCGGCCTCGCCTGCCGCGGGCACGCGGTGCCGCAAGGCGTCGCGGTTGAACCGCTCTATGCGCCTCCAGATCGTGCGCAGCAGCTGCTCGTTCTCACCGCTCGGGAACAACCACCCCGCCGGCGCATCCACATCGATGCCGGTGCCGCGGCGTGGAGTGTGCACGTGGTAGACCGGGCCACAATCATCGGCATCGAGTGCACGGTCATCGGAGTGGATCTGGCCCTCGAGCTTGAGGCGAACGACCTCCGCCGTGCCGGCGACGGCGCCACCGGGCACGCCGTCCCAAAGCGCGAGCAGCACGTGACTGTGCGTGGCGATGTAGATCCCCACCTCCCGGTACTGTGCTTCGCGCAGCGTCTGCTCGTCCGCGGAGGAGGCTGCGACGCTGCTCGCAGTGGATGCCAGCACGAACACGTTCTCAGCCGGGATGCGCGCGAGCAGTGCGCGGAATTCGTCGATCGTGTCCGGGAAGTCGCACTCGAACTGCTCCCGCGGCATGGGCAGGGGTGCGAGCACCTGGTGCTGCTCGCGCAGCGCCTCATCGGCGACCAGGCGGTCAGCGCCCTCGGCGAGTGAGCTGAGAATGCGCAGTGGCGTCGAGGGATAGCGGGTGCGCAGGTCGCCGAACAGCTCCCGCACGCGCGCACGCAGCACCGCCTCGTCCTCCGGCTCGAGGTGACGATGGCCGACCACGCCGATCACGATCGGCAAGGGTCCAAGCGCGGCTGGCGAGCGCTCGGGGTGCGAGGCGAGCGCGGTCAAGATGAGATCTGCAGGAGCTTGCGGCAATCGGCCAGAAACCGCGCCCGAGCAGGCGGCGAGTCGATCTCATCGGCGAGGCGGCTCAGCAGTTGCGGCCAGTCCTGCGTCTGCAACGCAGCCCGCTTCACCAGATGCTGCGCCAGCGGGCCGATGTGATGCGCCAGCTGCCGCTCGATGGGTTTGAGATGCTCGGCGGCGAATGCGGCTGCCGGTGCTGCCGCAACCGCGGGCGCGGAGGGCAGCGCCGCGGCAGCGGCTGTCGCACCCGCCTCGGCGGCCGCAAGTCTTGCGGCAACGTGCTCGCACAGCCGCGCATAATGAGGCTCCCGCGGGCCCGGAAAGCCATCGAGCCAGTGCTGCGAGCTCAGGAAGTATTCGAGGCTCTTCGCCGGGTACACGTCCTCGAGCCGAAAGGGCAGCACGGGCACCTGCTTGTGCACGGCACGCTCCACTTCGCGCCGCACCTGGGGCGAGGCATTGCTGTGCGAGGAGAACACCAGCACCATCAAGCGTGCAGCGGCGATGGCATCGATGATCGCCTCGGCCCATTCGCACGCCGGGGAGATGTCCCGTGGCGCGATCCACGCCCCCAGGCCCTGCGCCTCCAGGCGCGCGACGACCTCGAAGGCGACGACCCTGTCGGGAACGGAGTAGCTGACGAAGACATCGCGCGCCATGGTGCTTCAGCGCTCGAGCATCTGCAGCGCCTTGGAGAGGCTCGTGCGCATGCGCCCGAAGGCACGCGTCAGCTCCAGCAGCTCGTTACTGCCACGCCGCGGAAAATCCTCGCTGGCGGTGCCTCCCAGGCTCACTTCGTCGGCGATCCGTGCGATACGCCGCACGGGTCGGACGACGGCGAGATAGAGCACGGCATTCACGATCGCGAGCGCGGCGCCGAGGATCGCGACGATCGACACCATGACATCGCGAAAGATGTGCTCGGCACTTGCCGTGGCCGCGGAGAGCGGCACGGTCACGACCTGGGCGCCCACCGTTTCGTGCGCTTGCCAGCCGAAGCCGTTGTCGTCGCCGTAGCGCGCGAGCAGCGTCGCCGGAGCGGCGTTCGCGAGGCCGTGACAGGAGAGACATTTCGGCTCGACCCTGATCGGCCGGGCGAGGTACAGCGATCGGCCCATCGGGGTATCGCGCTCGCCCAGGATCTCCTTCAGCTGCGGGCTGTTACGGAACTGCTCGACGATATCGCTCTCCCAGTCCGCCGTGCGGTCGCGCAGGTTGGTGGGGTTCAGTGTGGCTTCCCGATAGGCGTACTCGGGGTGTCGCTGCCGCAGCCTGAGGAAGTTCTGAGTGGCCGCGTAGGAGGGTACGCTCTGCGGCAGGAAGGTCTTGCTCATCTGACCGCCGAGCAGCGGCACGATCTCCTCGGCCGTGTAGGCGCGCATCGCCAGCGCGCTGTCCATCATCAGCCCCGCCTCGCGCAGCGCCTCGGCCTTGGCATTGTTCTCGAGGGTCGCGTGGCAGATGGCGCCCACTCCCACGGCCGCGATCCCGAAGGCGGCGGTGAGCGCGACATTGATCCGCAGGAGCAGGTTCATGCTCGGGCGAGTCTGCCAGAGAATTTGCGCAACCGGTAACTCAGGGCCGCGGGCTGCTCAGGTGCTGCGGACCCGCCGTGGGTGAGATGAAGGCTGGCGGCAGGGGGAAGTTCCCGTCGTAGGGCGGCCAATTGGGTACCGGCCGCTCGGGCGGCGGGTAGAACATCGCCGTCCAGATGTTGCGGATCCGGCCGTCCTCGATCCAGAACCACTCGGAGAATGCGTTGCGCGGGACCGGCGAGCCGGGCCTGCGGATGAAGACCGCCATGCCGAGGACCACGCCTGCCTCGTCATCGACGAATGCGACGCGCCGCGCGGCAACGTTCGCGAGATTGAAGTTCGCGAACCCGGACACGCAGTCGTCGCTCACACCACTTCGACGCCCGGTTACCCGCGTGCCGTTCTCGTAGCGATTGCACCCCGGATGGGCGAGCACGACGCTGCCGTCATGGGAGGTGATGCCATCGAAGTAGCTGTTGACGATGGCGATCATGGACGCGCGCGGCAGCCGCAGACGCGCCGGTAGCACACGCTCCGGGGGCGGTGTGCTTACCAGACCCGGAGGGTTCCACGAATTGGGCGGCCGCGCATTCGGCAGCCCCGGATCGCCGTCACGGGCGATGTACCACTCCGCCTCGGTGATTTGCCGGTTCTCGATGCGCAGCCGCGCGGTCACGATCGCGAGCTTGCCGCCCTCATCGACGATGCCGTAGTACGCCGCCTGGCTGCTCAACGGGTCGACATAGCGGCGCTGGACCGCGCCCAGCGCGCTGATGCTCTGCCATACCCCTTTACCGAGCGGCACGTTGAGCGCGTTCTCGGTATGTCGATAGCCGACGGCGAGCCCGGCCGCCGAGGGGTCGTGCCGGATGATCGCGCCGAGATAGCCATCGAGCATCCGCTTCAGGCACGCACGCTCGCAGCGGCTGGTGGCCTCGGCCGGGAATGTCGCCAGGGGCGCCAACAGCGCCAGCGGCGCCAACAGCAATGCCACATTGAATGCCCGCCATTTCATCGAGGCCCTCCTCGGGGGCGCCAAGCCCCAGGCCGGTGTCGGTTTTCTTCTCTGCATCGTACACTCAGTCGCCGGGGTCGAACTCAGGAGGGCTACCTCATGCGCGCACTTGCCGTCGCCGTAACGCTGAGCCTGTGCCTGATGAATGTGACGTACGCGGCAGGGGCCGTCGACGCCAAGGCAGGCGCGGTCGGCGCCAAGGACATGAAGGCGGTGCTCGTCACCGGCGCGAGCACCGGCATCGGGCGCAAAGTCACCGAGCGCCTCGCCGCCGACGGCTATTTCGTCTACGCAGGTGCACGCAAGGACAGCGACCTGCGCGCGCTCGCCGCCTTGAAGAACGTGCAAGCCGTGCGTCTCGATGTCACGAGTCCCGAGCAGATCGAGGCGGCACGCAAGAGCATCGAGCAGGCAGGCCGCGGTCTCTACGGCCTGGTGAACAATGCAGGCGTCGTCACCATCGCCACGGTGATGGATACCAGCATGCAGGAGTTCGACACCGTCATGGCCGTCAATGTCTATGGTCCGTGGCGCATCACGCGCGCCTTTGCGCCGCTCGTCATCGCTGCGCACGGCCGCATCACCAACATCGGCTCGGTCAATGGCATCGTGACCTCGGCGCAGGCGAGCGCGTACTGCATGAGCAAGCACGCCATCGAGGCCTTCACCGACGCGCTGGCTCAGGAGATGGCGCCGCTCGGTGTGCAGGTGAACGTCGTCGACCCGGGCGGCTACAAGTCCGAGATCTTCAACTCCGCCGTGCAGCGCTCCGGAACGGGCAAGGAGGTCGCGCAGCGCGCGGCCGCACGCCCCGAGGCGGACGACGTAGCGCTCACGGTGGAGCAGGCACTCTTCGAGGCACACCCCAAGCGACGCTACCTGGTGGTGCCGAGCGAGCAGCAGGCGCGGTACACGATCGCAGCGCAGCTGCACACGCTGGTCGAGCTCAACGAGCGGCAGCGCTATACCTACGATCGCGCGGCCCTCATCAAGATGCTCGACGAGGCGCTCACCCAGAGCACCGCTGCCGCCCATTGAGCGCTCGGCCGAGCGCGATCTTCGAGGCGCGGAGCGCGTGATCTCGCTGCTGCGATCGCTGCTCGCGCCGCTGCAGCCTGCGAGCGTTCTGTTCGTGGTCATTCTCGTCATCCTCTACGACCTGTTTGCCGGCGGAGCGGGCCCCACCATCATCTTGCGCATCGTTCCGATCTTCTTCCTGCTCTCCTTCCTGCTGAGTTATGCCTATGCGCTTCTGGATAGCCTCGCCAACGGCGAGGACCAGGTGCCGGTGTTCAGTCTCGAGATGTTCGACCCGCTGCATCTGCGGGCCTGGATCCATGTCGGCGTGGCCTACGGGCTGTGTGCAGCGGCACTGCTGCTCGGGGGCCATCGGGCCTGGCCGGTCCTCGGCGCCACCTTCTGCCTGCTGGCGCCGGCATTGCTCGCCGTGGTCGTCGTGTCCGAGCACTACCTCGATGTACTGAGCCCCGCCGAGCTGTTTCGGGCGATCGTGGGACTCGGCCGCTACTACCCGGTGCTCCTCGGCATCATGGCCTCCTACGGGGTGCTTGCCTTCGTGCTTTCACGGACGCCGCTGCCGAGCAACCTCCTGTACGTGTGCGATGAGCTGCTGTTGCTTTCCTATTTCTGCGGCTGCGGGCGAGCGGTCTTTCTGGCGCGCGCGGGGCTTGCCTTCGAGCCGCGCAAGAGTCCGGAGCGCACGGCAGCCCGGCAGCTCAGGCACTCGGTGCTGCAGCGGGACCGATTCTTCGATGAGCTGTTCGCCTACGTCCGCTCGAGAGCCTACGATCGCGTGCAGGCCCCGACCGCGCGCTGGCTGACGGAGCTGCCCCGGGAGCGTATGGCCGATGA
This sequence comes from Steroidobacteraceae bacterium, assembly GCA_035504015.1. Classification (GTDB taxonomy): domain Bacteria; phylum Pseudomonadota; class Gammaproteobacteria; order Steroidobacterales; family Steroidobacteraceae; genus JASHUC01. Next base: position 595 of record DATJSR010000166.1, on the reverse strand, counting down.
GGTGACCGTGCTGCTCGAGCGAGCCGCGCAGTGGGGCGATCCGGCCGGCTTCTGCGTGCTGGCGCGGTGCGTCGTGCGGCAGCTGATCGGCATGAGCCGCCTGGAGCTCGGCCTGGGAGCCTACAAGCTCGCCTGCGACCGGCAAGCGACTTTCACCCTCGGCGACGAGCGCTCGGCCAGCGTGCTGGCGCGCTTTGCCGAGCGCGCGGGTGAGCGCGAGGCAGGCCAACGCCTCACTCAGGAATCGGTCAACTTCTCGTAGCCCAGCACTCTGCTGGGCTCGCCCTTGCTCGGGCCATAGATGGCGAGCAGGCGAGCATATCGGGGCGCCCAGTACCGCCCGACGACCCCGGGGGCAACCCTGACAACGTCTCCCGGGTTGGCCTCCACGGTGACGCCGCCGGACTCGACGAAGAGCTGACCTTCGATCACGAAGTTGTACTCGGTGTGGGGATGCTCATCGCTCCAGGATTCACCGGACAGCTCCCACTCAAACAGCGCCGGCTCCGACCAGCCGTCCGGCCGGGGAGGTACGATCGCCCGGCATCTGGGCTTGCCGGTTCCGCTCAACGCGCTGCGCGCAAACTTCAGCGGC
>DATJSR010000165.1:0-12309 GCA_035504015.1 Steroidobacteraceae bacterium | reverse complement strand
TTGAGCCCCTGGTGCTCGTCGTAGGGGTTCTCATAAGACCAGACGGCATCCTTCAGCGTCTGCGTGTCGAGCTGAATGTCGAAGTAGCTCGCGGTGCCTTTGAACGGACACTCGCTGGTGCTGCTCGAGCGCAGCAATCGGCGCATGTCGACGGCCTCCCGCGGGAAGTAGTAGCGCACCGGGTGGTTGTCCTCCTGCACTCGGATCACATCCACCGAATTCGCCACCACGACGCTGCCGATCTGCGCCACCACGCGCTCTTTGACTCGCTGCTCCTCGACATTGTGATGCGGCCACCGGGCGTGGCCGGGGGAGGCGCTCATAGAGTCTCCTCGCTGGATTGCGTTCACCCGACACTCGAGTCTACGCTGACGTACCCATTCTGGGGCGCGCGCCTCGACGGCGGCTATTCTAGCGCGCGCCATGATCGATACTCGCTGAATCGTCCATCCATGAGGGAGGGCACCGAACGTGACCACGCAAGAGTTGGTTCAGGCCGCATCGCATATCGTGGCCGGTATGGTCGCGGCGGAGTACGCGAAGGGGCCGGTATCACCGGAGGCGGTCGCGGAGATCGTGCGCCTCGGGGTGCGTATCGCGCGCGACATCGAGATCGCCGCTCGCAAGTTCTGAGGGGCAAGCAGCTTCAGGTGAGCAGGTCGATGTGAGCGCAACAGTCTGACGCGATTGGCGGTGGCACGCGGATTCGGCTGCGGCGTGCCGGCGGCGCATGCGCTATCCTTGCGCTGCCGGCCAAGTCCTCCAGGCCGGGGGTCACCGGAGGCCAGGCCGTGCGCAAGCTGTGTCGCTGTGGATTGCTCGTTGCTCTCGTCGTGGCGCTGCCGCTCGGGATGCGCCTTGCGCGTGCCGATGCACCGCTGCTGCTGCGCTATCCGAGTCTCAGCCGCACGCAGATCGTCTTCAACTATGCGGGCGATCTGTGGATCGTGAGCCGCGAGGGCGGGCAGGCACGCCGGCTCACCGCCGGTGCGGGCGATGAGACCTACCCGCAATTCTCGCCGGATGGCACCGAGGTCGCCTTCAGCGGCGAATATGACGGCAGCCGCAACGTCTATGTGGTGCCGGCCGCGGGCGGGGAGCCGCGCCGCCTCACCTTCCATCCTGCCCCGGAGCGCGTCCTCGGATGGACTCCGGATGGCAAGCGTGTGCTGTTCGCCTCCGCGGCGAACAGCTTCAGACAGGGTCAGCAGCAGCTGTATACGGTGGCCGCGAGCGGTGGCTTCCCGCAGCTGCTGCCGCTGCCCTCGGGGGCCGAAGCCGCCTACTCACCCGATGCCAGCCATCTCGCCTACGTTCCGATGATCCAGTGGCAGGAGGCCTGGAAGCGCTATCACGGCGGACAGACCACACCGATCTGGATCGCCAACCTCGCAGACTCGAGCATCGTCAAGGTGCCGCACGTCGATGCGAGCGACCACTTTCCGATGTGGGTCGGCGACAGCGTCTATTTCCTGTCCGACCGCAACGGCCCCGTGAGCCTGTTTGCCTACGACGTGAAGAGCGGGCAGGTGAGCGAGGCGCTGCACAGCGATGGCCTCGACTTCAAGAGCGCCTCCGCGGGCCCCGATGCGATCGCCATCGAGCAGTTCGGTCAGATCAAGCTCTACGATCTGGCGAGCCATCAGGCTCACAACCTCTCCATCGAGGTCAACGCGGACGTGGAGTCTCTGCGGCCGCGCTTCGTAAAGGTCGAGCCGCGACGCATCCAGCACTTCGGGCTCTCGCCCACGGGGGTGCGCGCGGTGTTCGAGGCCTGGGGAGAGATCTTCACCGTGCCGACCGACAAAGGCGATATTCGCGACATCACCCGCAGCCCCGCGGTGGCCGATCGCGATCCCGCCTGGTCGCCCGATGGCAAGTCGATCGCGTACTTCTCGGATGGCTCCGGGGAATACGAGCTCGATATCCGCGATCAGAGCGGGCAGGGCGAGGCGCGCCACGTGAGTCTCGGGGAGTCGCCGTCCTTCTTCTATTCCCCGCGGTGGTCTCCCGACAGCCGCAAGATCCTCTACTCCGACAAGCATCTGGGGCTGTGGTACGTGGATGTGGCGACCCAGGCGCGCAAGCGCGTCGCCACTCAATATTACGGCGGATTCGACTCCTCGGACTTCAACGCCACGTGGTCGCCCGATAGCCGCTGGATCGCCTACGAACAGCTGCTGCGCAACGGACTGCATGCGATCTGTCTGTACTCCCTCGAGCAGGGCAGATCCTTTCAGGTGACCGATGGCATGAGCGATGCGCTCTCCCCACTGTTCGACCGCAACGGCAAGTATCTGTACTTCACTGCCTCCACCGATACTGCCCTCACGGTCTCAGGCATCGACATGTCGAGCGATGGCCATCGGGTCTCGCGCAGCGTGTACGTCGCCGTGCTGAGCAGCGAGGAGCCATCCCCCCTTGCGCCGCAGAGCGACGAGGACAAGGGCGTGGCCCTCAAGGAGCTCGCGCAGGAGGGCACGCCACAGGGCAAGACGGCGACGGCGAGCGATGCTGCGGCGCCCGAGGCGCAGCACGGCAAGGCCGCCCACGGCGAGAAGGCGGCTAGCACCCTCGTGCGCATCGACATCGATGGGCTCGGCCAGCGCATCCTGGCCTTGCCCATTCCGGCGCGCAATTACCTCGACATGTTCGTCGGCAAGTCCGGCGTGCTGTTCCTGGTCGAGGGCCCTGCGGTACTCGCCGACTCGGACTTTCCGAACGTCGATGAGACGGTCGAGAAGTTCGACCTCGCGGAGCGCAAGGTCGACAAGCTGATCGAGCACGTGAATGACTTCGCCGTCTCCTTCGATGGCTCCAAGGCGCTCTATCGACAGGGCGAGCACTGGCTCACGGCCGCGACCGACGCACCGGTGAAGGAAGGCTCGCCACCCAAGCCGGGTGTGGGCCCGCTGAAGCTCGACGACTGGCAGATGTGGATCGAGCCACGCGCGATGTGGCGACAGATCTACCGGGAGACCTGGCGCATCGAGCGCGATTTCTTCTACGACCCGCACTATCACGGACTCGATCTGCAGAAGGTGAGCAAGCGCTACGAGCCCTATCTCGATGGCATCGCCTCGCGCGGCGAGCTCACCTATCTCTTCACCGAGGCCCTCGGCGAGCTCACCGTCGGGCACATGTTCGTGAACGGTCCGCCGCGCTCGGACAGCAAGCGCCCCAAAGGCGGCCTGCTCGGTGCCGACTATGCGCTCGAGAACGGCCGCTATCGTATCGTGCGCGTCTACAACGGGGAGAACTGGAATCCGGATCTGCAGGCGCCGCTCACCCAGCCCGGGGTCAACGTGCACGCGGGCGACTACCTGCTCGCCGTCGAGGGTCACGAGCTGCGCTCGAGCGACAATGTCTATCAGGCTCTGCAAGGCACGGCCGGCAAGCAGGTGGTGCTGCGGGTCGGCCCCTCGGCCGATGGCACCGGCGCGCGCAACGTCACGGTGGTGCCGATCCCCGATGAGGCACGGCTGCGGCACCTCGCCTGGATCGAGGGCAACCGGCGCCGTGTGGAGCAGGCGAGCGGCGGGCGCGTGGCCTATGTGTACCTGCCCAACACCGGCGGCGGGGGCTTCACCAGCTTCAATCGCTACTTCTTCTCGCAGGTCGGCAAGGAGGCCGTCGTGATCGATGAGCGCGACAACGAGGGGGGACAGCTCGCCGACTACATCATCGATTATCTGCGGCGGCCGCTCATGAGCATGATCGCCCCGCGCGATGGGCACGACTTTTTCAGCCCCTCGCAGGCGATCTATGGCCCCAAAGTGATGATCATCAACGAGATGGCGGGCTCGGGCGGGGATGCGCTGCCGTGGTATTTCCGCAAGTCCGGTCTCGGCCCGCTCATCGGCAAGCGCACCTGGGGAGGCCTCGTCGGCATCGGCGGCTACCCCGAGCTCATCGATGGGGGGCGGGTTACCGCACCGCGTGCCGCCATCTACGGTCTGCAGGGACAGTGGGAGGTCGAGAATCACGGTGTGGCGCCCGATTATGATGTCGATCTCGATCCGGCCGCGGCCCGCGAGGGGCGGGACACCCAGCTCGAGAAGGCGATCGAGGTGGTGATGCAGCAGCTCAAGGAACATCCCCTGCCGCAGCCGGTGCGACCGCCCTATCCGAACTATCACGCGCAGGATGGCCTTGGCCCGGACAGCGCCGGCGCGGCGGCCGCGAGTGCCCGCTCGGGGCCGGTGACAGCGAAACAGTGAGGCGCCAGGGCAGGAGCAGCCTTTCGTGTCAGTGATGCAGATTGCCCTGCTGGCCATCATCCAAGGTCTGGCGGAGCTGCTGCCGGTGTCGAGCTCGGCGCACGTGGTGGTAGCCGAGAAGCTCATGGGTCTCGACCCGGCGGCGCCGGCGCTCACACTGCTGCTGGTGATGCTGCACACCGGAACCATGTTCGCGGTGATCGTGTATTTCTGGCGCGACTGGCGGCGCAGCTATTTCTCGAGCAGCGCGGCCTTCCGGCCATTCGCCGCGCAGGTCGCGATCGCCACGGCGATCACCGGCGCAATTGCCCTGGGCCTGCAGAAGGTGCTGGTGCGCGTGCTGCTGCACCCGAGCGCCGGCGGCGCCGATGTGGAGGACCTCTTCGGGCATCTCGAGCTGATCGCGCCCGCGCTGTTCGCCGCCAGCGTGCTCATCGTGGTCTCTGCGCTGATCGAGCGGCGGCGCGGGGAGCGCCGCTCACTCGATCTGCCTCGCGCCGGCCTCATCGGTGCGGTGCAGGGCTTGTGTCTGCCGTTTCGTGGCTTCTCCCGCTCGGGCGCCACGATCTCCGTCGCGCTCGTGAGCGGCATCGAGAAGCATCGCGCCGAGGTATTCAGCTTTGCACTCGCCGTGGTGCTCACCCCTTTCGTGGTCGCGCGCGAGGTGCTGCGCCTGCATGCGCGCGTTGCCGGGGCCACCTCCTTGCACAGCGCCCTCGCGGCGAGCGTGCTCGGAGGGCTCCTCTCCTTCCTTGCAGGCCTGCTCGCGCTGCGCTGGATCAGCCGCTGGCTCGAAGGCGGGCGCTGGCATTACTTCGGCATCTACTGCCTGCTGGCCGCGGCGGCGGTCGCCGCTCTGCATTATCTCGCCGGCTATTGAGCGCGCGCGAGCGGCTCAGCGTCCATCGCCGCGCGGTCCCACGTAGCGCGCCTGCACGCGCGGACCGCGCTGTCCGCAATGGCTGCAGCGCAGGCGCGAGGCGACCTGGCGCAGCGTCGCTTCGGGCCCGAAGGCGCGGATGAGCAGCGCCACGTTGAGCTCGCGCCGATGCTCGCAACCGAGCCGTTGACAAACGGCGTGCAGGCGAAAGCGGCTTTCAAACAAACGCAGTGGATCGGTGGGCGCGCCGCGGCGGCGCGCCTCGCGCTCGGGGTTGATGCTGCCCATGACCGAAGCGTAGGAGACCCGGGCCGCAGGCGTCCATCCAGTCGAGGCGAGCGCAGCGCACTGGATGGGCGCGCGAGCTCAGCGTGCCGCCACCAGCCTCAGCAGCGTGATCTCCGAGGGTGCGCCGAGGCGCTTGGGAGGACCCCAATAACCGGTGCCGCGACTGATATAGATCCACAGATCGTTCAGGCGGTGCAGTCCTGCGGTGAAGGGCTGCTGCAGACGCACGAACCAGATCCAGGGCCAGAACTGCCCGCCGTGCGTGTGGCCGGAGAGCTGCAGCTGAAAGCCCGCTCGTGCGGCCGCCTCGGCCGAGCGCGGCTGATGCGCGAGCAGGATGCGCGGCGCGCCGCGCGGTGCTCCGGCGATGGCAGCAGCCGGATCGCTGCGCTGCGCGGGGTCGAAATGGTGAGCGCTGTAATCGGTGACGCCGGCGATCACGAGCGCTGCGCCCGCATGCTCGAGGACCACGTGCTCGTTCATCAACACGCGCAGACCGAGCCGGCGCAGCTCGCGCACCCAGGCATGCTCGCCCGCGTAGTATTCGTGATTGCCGGTGACGAAGAACACCCCGTGGCGCGCCCGCAGCGAGGCGAGCGGTGCCGTGTGTGGCGCGAGCTCCCCGACCGGCCCATCCACCAGGTCTCCGGTGACCGCCACCATATCGGGCTCGAGCGCGTTCACCGCGCCGACGATGGCGGCAACGTAGTCGCGCCGGATCGTGCGTCCGACGTGCACGTCGCTGATCTGTGCGATCGAGAAGCCCTCGAGAGCGGGCGGCAGCTGCGCGAGCGGCACCTCCACGCGCACGATGCGTGCGCGGCGGCGGGCGTTGGCAAAGCCTACCGCCGTTGCGAGCAGCGCGAGGCCCACCACGGCAACGGCGCTGCCCTGGCGGATCGCGACCGATCCGGCCGTCCAGGCATAGCTCACGAGCAGCGCCACATCGCGCAGCAGTGTCAGTACCACCCAGGAGGAGAACAGCCCAGCGCTCAAGAATCCGGCGACGGTGAGGCGCTGGGTGAGGCGACTCGAGCGCGCCCCGCGCGCGTACAGCCCGCCGGCCATGAGGCCATAGCACAGGCCGAGGAGCAGCGCTCCTGCGAGGCGAGCTCCCCAGCCGCCGGGCAGGTCCGGGAGGATGCGCACTCCGACGTAAAGATGCAGAAGCCCGAGAAGAATCAGCAAATTGCGACGGCGGAACACCGGCCGGACCACCCCTCGAGTCACCTGAGACAACTTACATGGGTCCGCCGGCGGCAACTTCAACCGGGGGGGAGCGCAAGCCTGAGCCTGCCAAGGGGCGGCGCGATTTGCGAGGCGCAGCACGGCGCGCTACGGTAAAGGCATGGTGACGCTGCTGCTGTGGCTGATTCTGCTCGTGCTGTGCTGGCCGCTGGCGCTGCTGGTGCTGCTGCTGTGGCCCCTGGTGTGGCTGATATCGCTGCCGCTGCGCATCGTGGGCATCACGCTCGAGGGGGTGTTCGAGCTGCTGCGCTCGCTGCTGCTGCTACCGGCGAGAGTCCTGCGCGGGCCGCGATGAGCGCCTCGGCCGACGGCCTCGAGTATCGTGGCGGCTGCCACTGTGGGACGCTCGTCGTGCGCTATCGCACGAGCTTGGCGCCAGCGCAATGGTCGGTGCGCACCTGCCAGTGTGCGTTCTGCCGCCGCCATGGAGCGGTCAGCACTTCCGATCCATCCGGCTCGCTCAGCTTCGACAGCGACACTCCGCAGCGTATCCAGCGCTATCGCTTCGGTACGCGCACGGCAGAATTTTTGATCTGCGGGCAGTGCGGCGTCTATGTCGGCGCGACGATCTCATCGAGCGAGGGACGCTTCGGCGTGCTCAACCTGCTGACCCTGGAGTCGGTGCCGGCGGGGACGCCCGCGCCGCAGCCGATGAACTATGAGGGCGAGGCGCTGGCGACGCGCGCGCAACGGCGCCAGCAGCGCTGGACCCCGCTCGCGGCTTCGAGTCTTTGAGACACCGCGCGCTACTTCCACACCGCCATGCCGAGCGCTCTGGCGATGCTCGTGCGATCATCGGCGGAGGCGTGAAAGCTCTCGCCCGAGGCGAGGCAGAGGCCATCGATCGGCGCGCCCTCCGTCAGTAGCTGCCAGAGCTCCCGCGGCGTGAAGCCATCGAACTGGTGCGGGACCCGGCAGCTCGGGCACAGAAGCGCGATAGGGGTCTTGTCGCTCATGCTGTGAGCTCCTGTTCGCCATCCATTGCTCGAGTCGGCTCGAGTCTACAAGAGGAAGTACACCCGTGTCCTGGAGCGAGCTCATCGATGCAGCGCGGGCGGTGGTGCAGCAGGCGGCTGCGCCGGCGGACGGGAGCTTTCTGCAGGGCTGGCCCACACCGCAGGCACCACGCATCGAGCCCGCGGTGCTGCCCGTCGTGAGCTGGCTTGCGCCAGCGGTGCGCGCGGCGCCCCCCGGTGCGCTGCGCCAGCTCGCCGAGTCGCTGCTGCGGCAGCAGGGTGAGCTCAGCTGGCGGCAGACCTATCGTGCATCGCAGGCATCGGCTGCGTTTCTCGATCGCTACGGCTGGTGCCAGATCTTTGGTCCCGGCGGCCCTCTGAGTGCTGCGCACCTTGCCTGCGGCGTGCTGCTGCTCGGCCCGGAGACGCAATATCCTGCGCACAGGCATCGGGCCGCCGAGCTCTACGTACCGCTCTCGGGCAGCGCCTGGTGGCAGCGCGCGGAGGCGCCCTTTGCGCTGCGACGCCCTGGCGAAGCCATCCATCATCGGCCGCTCGAGTGGCACGCGATGCGCACCGAGGATGAGCCGCTGCTCGCGCTGTATTTGTGGCGCGGCGAGGGCCTGGGCGAGTCGGCGCAGCTTGCGATGGAGGCTCCCAGCCCACCGGGGAATGCCGCGTCCGAGCCGCACGACTAACGGGGCCGCGGCCGTACCCGGCGCAGGTTGCGACAGACGGTGTACTCACCGTGCCGCGCCTCCTCCCAGACAAAGCCGCGCATGCCTGCGCGGAAGGCTTGCTCGCACTCCGCGCCATGCAGCTCGATGCAGAGGTGGCGTACGTGCTCGAGCCAGCTCGTGTCGGCACGGAACAGGGCTCGCTCGCTCCCCTCGATATCGATCTTCAGCAAGTCGATCCGTTCGCCGCGCACGCGCTCGAGGAGCTCGCCCATGCCGAAAGCGCGCACGCGCTCGCCGCCGCCCGTCCTCTCATGCACCGCGGTTGCCCACTCGCGACCGTCGCCAAAGCTGTGCGAGAGCTCGAGCTCCCCGGAGCTCGCCCACGCGGCGCCGTGCAGGCACTGCACGCGGTCCCCATACGGCGCCAGGTTCCGGCAGAGCAGTCCGTAGCTCGAGGGATCCGGCTCGACCGCGAGCACGAGGGCATGCTCCCAGCGCGACAGGAACACGGCCGAGGCGAGTCCGATGTTGGCACCGAGATCCACTACCGTTCGCAGCGCACCGAGCCCCTGGATGAAATCGTACTCGCGGCGCAGGAAGATCTGGCTGAAGACATCCGGATCGCTCGAGCTTTGCATGCGTAGCTCGATCGGATGACGCAGCAGCGCGGGCTGCACACTCACGGGGCCGCGGATCCTGCCGCGGCTGTTGAGCGCCTGCAAGGCGAACCAGCGCACGCCGCACCGCGTGCCCAGCTTGCTTCGATAGTCGCGGAATCTCTCCAGACGGGAAGCCATGCGTTCTCCAGGTCGGCGCCGTGGCCGGCGTGCCAGTGGGCGCTTGCCGGTAATGGCCCCAGCTGCAAGACATGCGCCCGGCCGTATCCATGCGGTGGGCACCGCGGCCGTCGGCCTCGACGCAGCGTGGCCGGGGGGAGCGTCAGCGCGAACGTGAGAATTGCCGATCGCCGGCGAACGCAATGCCGAGTGTCGCCACACCGAGAAGCAGATCCCGAGCCCGGCGCGTGAAGGATGCCGCGAGCGCTACCGGTGCGGGGATGCCGAAGACGCTTGCGCCCAGCAGATAGCTCGCCTCCTGCACCCCTGCCGCCGCGGGGATCAGGAAGCCGAAGGTGCGCAGCGCCGCCACCGTGGCGTCGATGGCAAGCGCCTGTGCCCAGCTTGCCGGCGCCCCGAGAAGCAGCAGGACGAGCCAGGTTTCCGCGGCCCCGAGAAACCAGCACCCGAGGTGCAGCAAGAAGCTCCAGGAGAGCCGCGAGCGTTGCTGCAGCAGTGCTCCGAGGGCCGCTTGCGCCGGCCGATGCAGCGGCGGCGCGCCGAGCGTGACCGCGCCTGGCCACTGCTTCGCGATCGCCTGCGCCATCGCGGCGAGCGAGCTGCCGAGGGGACCGCGCGCAAGTACTACCCCGGCGCCGAGCGCTGCGGTGAGCAGCAGCGCGAGGCAGAGCGGCCGTGTCAGTGACGCCCGCGGGGTGAGCCCGTGCATCAGCAGCAGCCCACTGAGCACGTAGGGCAGCTTGGCGAGCAGCTCGATCACGAGATCGACGCTCAGCGACACCGTGCCCGGGAGGAAACTGGCGCGACCCAAGGCTCGCAGACCGAGCACGACGCCCCCGAGCTGGGAGAAGGGCAGCACCTCGGCCCCCGCATCGCGTACCAGCCGTGCCCATACGAATCTCCCGAGGGAGGGTACGGGCGTCGCGGCGATGAGCCACCAGGCCACGCTCATGAGCAGCACGACCGGCAGGTGCAGCAGTGCAATCAGCAGCAGTCCTCGTGCGTGCAGACTCTGCAGCGCGCGGACCACTGCCGGAGTCCCGGCGTGAATCGTGACCGCGGCTGTAGCCGTCAGGCCGAGGATGAAGGCGAGAGCGCCGAGCCGCCGCACGTTGCTGAGGAGGGTCGCTGCAGGGCGATGCGGTCCTCGGGCTCGATCTCGATGCCGAAGGCTTCGGTGTAGCGTGCGAAGCGTTCGCGCAGCAGGCGCGCGTCGAGCCCGAACTCGCGCAGATCGTAGCGCCGGCGAGGGCGTGCGGGCCGTGCCGAGCGCAGCCAGGTGCGCATGCGCGCCTCTGCCGGCGCGCTGAGCGGTAGATCGCAGTGCCGATAGAGGGCGCGGATGGCATCGAGCGGCGCAGTCACGATGTCCCGGTAATGCAGGTGCAGAATGGGCGCTCCCGCGGCGCCGAGTGCGCACATGCGCTGCGCCCCCTCGATCCAGGCGGCGCTCACCTCGGCGCCGATCTCCACGCGATCGATGCTGCGGGCGAATGGCCGGCGCAGCACCTCGGTGAGCTTTGCGACCGAGGCGAGCACGCGCACCGGGTCGCGATGCACGAAGACCAGGCGCGCATCGGGGTAGACTTTGCGCAGGTCATCGAGTGCGAAGAGGTGATCCGGGGACTTGAGGATCCATTGGCGCCCCGGTTGCTGCGCATCGAGATGCTGGACGAAGCGGCGATGGAAGCGATAGGCGTCGAAAAAGCCCGTGCGCTGCAGCCAGCGCTTGTAGGAGGGCACGCGGTACATGCTCTCGAAGCGCAGGCTCTGGAAGACGTGCGCCGTGATGTCCGTGCACTCCTCCGGCGCGTCGACCTGCACCGGATGCAGCTGGTGAAGCTCCGGCGTCAACACTCGAAACAGCGCCAGCTGCAGGCGCACCCAGCTCTTGCGAAGTGCGGCGCCCGCCGTGCCGTGCGCCGCAGTCGGATACACCAGCTGGTAGAGCCGCGGGGCGGCCGTGTTCGGATCCTGCAGGATCAGGCGGTGCAGGAAAGTGGTACCGCTGCGCGGCATGCCTGTAATGAAGACCGGTGCCCGGATCTGCCGTGTCAGCACGGCAGGGCAGGCCGCCTCGAGCGCATCGAACCTCAGCAGATTCTTCAGGCAGCGCAGAATGTCGATGCGCACGGCGCGCGCGCCGAGCGCGCTGAGATCGGCCTCCTCGTTGCACGCCTCGACGAGACACTCGAGCGGGCGAGCGAAGGAGAAGTCCGAGAACTGCCTGCGCCGCGCACTGGCGAGCGCCGCTTGCAGCAGATCCCGAGCGCGCAACGCGCCGCCGCCGTTCACGATGCGCTCGCGGCGCCGCGCCGGCCGTGCAGCGGATCCTGATTGTCCGGGTGCTTCATCGCCTGCCATCCTGCAAGCGGTGCAGCGGGCCGTCTTGAACGAGGGTGCAACAATGGGGCGATTACGGCCACCGGGCCGGCAGAGGCGCTGAGCGATGGGCTGGCGAGCCGCGGGTGAGCGCCGGCAGGCGCTGCGCAGGCGAGGCGTGCAGCTCGCACGCTTTCTGATCGTGGGCGGCATTGCCACTGCGCTCCAGTACGTGATTCTCATCATCGGCGTGCAGGCTCTCGGATGGCGAGCGACCTGGGCGTCCGCGGTGGGTTATGCCCTGAGCTGCATCCTCAACTACTGGATGAATCATCGCTTCACGTTTCGCAGCTCCCGCCCGCACGCCTCCGCGGCGCTGCGCTTCGGGCTGGTCGCAGCGGGCGGACTCGCCATCAATACCGCGGTGATGTGGCTGCTGGTGGAGAGCTTGCGGATGCAGTACCTGCTGTCGCAGGTGGCGGCAACGGCGGCAGCGCTCGTGTGGAACTTCAGCGGCAGCGCCCTGTGGTCGTTCGCGCCTCAGCAGGCGCCTCGCGGGGCTGGGAACGGCGCGGGCGGCGCCGCGCCCAGCGATTCCGGCGCACGTGAGCGCCGTCGCATCGGGGACGCTTGAGGCGCGCCTGCCTCGAGGCACGAGCGGCCCCGCGCGCGCTGGGCCATACTATGCCTACCTGCCGTACCGTCGGCTCGCTCGAGAACACCAAGACCATGAGACCGCGCAGACGTGAAGCCGCACGGACGGGGGCTGCCGAGGCACCGCGCTCGAGCGCTTACCGTAACCTCGTCAATCCCTTCGAGCCCGTGCGGATCTTCTCGGACGATCAGGTCGAATTCCTGCATCAAGCGGCGCTCGATCTGCTCGAGCGGCAGGGTATGCGCGTGCTCGCGCCGCGGGGT
>DATJSR010000164.1:0-7511 GCA_035504015.1 Steroidobacteraceae bacterium | reverse complement strand
GCGGTCATGCGGGTGAGCGCCTGGGCGAGCGGCATCGCCGGTGCGCTCGCGCCCCGCTTGACCTTGTGAAAGCGCACGGGGTTGATGCGGGCGACGACGTAATTGCGCAGATAGGGCGAGCGCAGGCCGCGCGTGTGCAGTTGGGTGACGATGCGCTTGACGAGCCGATCGATCTCGCGCAGGCGCGCGGCGTAGCCTTCGCGCTCGCGCAGGCTCGTCCCGAGCCCCCGCTCCTGGAAGCGGTCCACCTTCTTGAGAAAGGCGCTGTATGCCCCGCCGGCAAAGCGCGCATCGCGCTCGTAGATGAGGCCGAGTGTCAGGAGCTCGGGCGCCTCGAACTCGGCGGCGTAAGCGGACTCGCGTGCCCGCGAGTCGCGCGCGGCGAGGCTGCGGGCCATGCGCACGACCTCGAGACTGCGATCCTTGAGGTTGTGAGCCTTCTCGGTGTTGAGGGCGAGAATGCGATAGGCGAGGTGCTCATCGGGGCACACGAGGGCCGTGACCCGCGCGAGGCCCAGGTACTTGGCGGCGGCGAGGCGGTGCCGGCCGTTGGGTGTCCACAGCTTGCCATCCGCTCCCTGCACGACGATCAGCGGATCGAGAAACACGCCGCTCTGCTCGATGCGCTCGGCGAGCCGCCGGGCGTGTGTGGGCGAGAGGTCGCGCTGAAACGGCGTGGGCATCACGGCGGCGAGCGGCAGGGAGGCGAGCAGCATCGGACGACCGTTCAGCGGTTCGTGATACGCTGCCAACGGCACGCCGCCCGACTCGCCCACTGCGGCGACCAGGCCAGCAATCTCCGCGCTCGTCAGATCCAGCGCCACGTGGCTGGCATCGGGTCCGCGCGTCTTGCCGCTCGGCGCGAGCTTGCCGCGCCGCGCGCGCGTGCTGCGCCCGGAGGCGCTCTTTCGCGGGCGTCTGCTGCTGGCCATGGCTGGGTGTCCTCGCGCCTGTCGGGAAAACGGATGCAAGCATACGTCCTGGAGCCGTTTCCATGCAGACGCTGACGGAGCAGTCGCACGTGCCCGTCTCGCCGGGGCTACCTGCGCGGCGCTTCGATGCGTACGGCCGAGCGCACGTGGATCTGCGGGCGGTCGCGGCGCTCGCGCTGCCGCTGCTGGCGAACAGCGCGGTGCAGACGGTGCTCAATCTCACCGACCTCTGGTACATCGCGCACATCTCCACGCGCGCGGTCGCAGCCGTCGGCGCGGTCAACTGGCTGGTGCTGGTCGTGGTGCTGGCGCTCTCCGGTGTGGGCATGGCCGTGCAGACCCTCAGCGCGCAGGCCTTCGGCGCCGGGCGCCGCGCGCGCGCAGGCCAGGCGGTGTGGACCATGTTGTGGGCGACGCTGTGCGTCACGCCATTGTTCGTCCTGGCCGCGCTCGCGGGGCATGCGCTGCTCGCACCTTTTGGCCTCGATCCGGGCATCAGGGACCTGGCGCTCGAGTTCTGGGTACGGCGGGTAGCGGGCGCGCCGCTCGGCGCGGCGCTCTGGGGCGTGCTCGGTTTCTTCAACGGCATCGGGCGGCCCCGCGCCACCTTGCAGGTGAGCGCGCTCGTTGCGCTCGCCAACGCGGTGCTCAATGCGCTCTTCATCTTCGACCTGCACTGGGGCGTTGCCGGCTCGGCGTGGGCGAGCAACGCGGCGCAGGGGATCGGCCTTGCCTTGGCGCTGGCGCGATTCCTGCGGGCGCCCTACCGGCGCAGCTTCCGCACGCACCTCACGTATCGGCTGCGCCCGCGGGCGCTGCTCGAGCAGCTGCGCCTCGGCCTGCCGATGGGGCTCACGTACGCATCAGACCTGCTCGCAATCTCGCTGTTTCTGCTGATGCAGGTGCGGCTGAGCACGGTCGACGGCGCCGCCAGCCAGATCGTGTTCGTCATCACCTCGATCGCCTACATGCCGGGCATCGGCATCGCGCTCGCTGGCACCACGCTCGTCGGGCAGTCGATCGGCGCGGGGGATCGGCGCTGGGCGATGCGCCTCGGCACCTCCGTGATCGTGCTCGCCGCCGTGTGCATGGGCGGCATCGGCGTGCTGCTCGCATTCGCCGGACCGTGGGTGCTGCCCTTCTGGGCCCGCAGTGACGATCCGCAGGCACCCGCGATGTTGGCGCGCGCCGCCCAGATCCTGTGGCTGGCGGCTGCTTATCAGTTCTTCGATGGCCTCAATGTCGGCAGTGCGCTGTGCCTGCGCGGTGCAGGCGATGCCACCGTGCCCGCGCTGCTGGTCCTCGCATGCTCGAGCCTGGTCTTCATGCCCGTTGCCCATGCGCTGAGCTTTGCGCCCGGCGCGGGGTGGGTCACGTTCCTGCCGCAGCTCGGCTGGGGCTGGCTCGGCGGCTGGCTGGCCGTGATCCTCTACATCATGGTGCTCGGGAGCGCGCTCTTCGTGCGCTGGCGCAGCGGCGCCTGGCAGCGTATTCAGATCTAGCGCGGCAGGCCCATCCACTGCTCGAGCGGCTCGACGCGATTGCGGCTCACCGACAGTCGCGCCCCGCTCTTGAGCTGCACGGCATAGTCCCCGCCCGGCTCGCGCAGCAGCGCCTCGATGCGCTCCAGGCGCACGATGACCGAGCGATGGATACGAAAGAAGCGGTTCGGATCGAGTCGCTCCTCCAGTGTCTGCATGCGCTCGCGAATGATGTAGGTCTTCTCACCGACGTGGATCTCTGCGTACGGACCGCTCGCGGTGATGTAGTCGATGCTCTCGGCCGGCACCACCCGCACCTGACCGCGCATCTCCACCGCGATGCGCTCGAGGTACGGCGCACGCCCGGGCGCGGCTGCGGCGGGTGCGCTCGCATTCCCCGGGCTGCCCTGGGTGTGCAACAGCACGCGCAGCTGCTCCGAGAGGCGGCCGACCTCGGCCAGCTCCACCAGGCGGCGGGCGCGGCGAAAGGCCTGCTCGAAGCGCTCGTCGTCGAAGGGCTTGACCAGATAGTCGACGGCGGCCACATCGAACGCATCGAGCGCGTAGCGGTCGTAGGCGGTTACGAAGATGGTCGCCGGCATGGCGTGCGCGCCGATCTCGCGCACGACCTCGATACCCGTGAGGCCGGGCATCTGTACGTCGAGGAACACCAGATCGGGGTGCAAGCGCCGGATGGCCTCGACCGCGGCGGGCCCGCTGTCGGCGCTGCCGACGATCTCCACGCCCCCCTCCTGGCGCAGCAAATCCTCCAGCCGCTGGCGGGCGAGCATCTCGTCATCGGCGATGAGCACGCGCAGCGCGTGCGTTCCCGGCGCGCTCACGCGGCCTCAGGCCTCCGCAGTGGCGACTGCGGCCCGCAGCTCGCTGCGGGTGTGATACGGCAGGGCGACCTCGGCGAGCACCCCGCCACCCTCGGCTGGCCGCAGCGTGAGGCTCTGCTCCGTGCCGTAGAGCTGCTGCAAACGCTGCCGCGTATTGCGCAGTCCCACTCCCTCACTGCCCCGCGTGGCCACGCTGCCTGCGCCCGGGCCGTTGTCACTCACCGTGAGCAGCAGCCGCGAGCCCGCGCGGCGCGCACCGAGCTCGAGCTGACCGACACCCACGATCTTGCTGACCCCATGCTTGACCGCGTTCTCGACCAGCGGCTGGAGGATGAGGTTCGGCACCAGCGCCTCGCTCACTTCGGGGTCGATGCGCCATCGCACCTGCAGGTTGCCCTGGAAGCGAATCTGCATGACATCCAGATAGCGCTCGATGAAGGTGAGCTCGCGCTGCAGCGGCACCTCGGGCTCCTCCGCCTCATCGAGCGTGGTGCGCAGTAGCTCCGAGAGCCGCGCGATCATGCGGCGCACGCCGCGCGGGTCGCGCTCCACGAGTGCCGAGACGGCGTGCAGGGTATTGAAGAGAAAATGCGGATTGAGCTGGGTGCGCAGCGCCGCGAGTCGCGCATCCGCCAGCTGCGCCTGCAGTTGTGCCGCCTGTGCCTTGAGATTCATGGTCTCGAGCTGGCGCATGCGATAGCGCAGGAAGTAGTTGCGGGCGAAGCCCGCCGCGAGCACCGCGACGAACACGATGAACTCGTTCATGAACCACAGCCTGCGCAGTCGCGCCATGGCCTCCATCTCGGGCGTGAGGGGCGCCGGGGTGTAGAACAGCTGCGAGCGCACGTAGCTGGTGGCCAGGTCGACGCCGATCGCGAGCACCAGTCCGAGCAAGACGAACAGGACGCGCGTTCCCCAGCCGGAACGCTCGAGCGTGAAGCGCGCAGCGAGCCGGAAGATGAACGGGGTGAGCAGCGCCCACATGTACGCGTTGGCGAAGGCGACCAGCACCTGCGCGAAGGGGACCACCGGTTGCCACGGCGCATGGGCGGCGCGTGGCTCGAGCAGGGTGTTGGCGGAGGTGAGAACCGCGATGACCGTCCAGAAGCCGAAAATCAGCAGCAGCTCGGCGCGCGTGACCGGGGCACGCTCGGGGTAGGGGTCCGCAGTGGAGGCACCGGGCGACTCGAGCGTGAGCGGAACTGAAGGATGGGCGGCCATCGGCGTCGAGAATAGGGGGACACTGTCCTGCGCCGCAAAGCCGGCGTCCTGAGCCGCTCCGGGACCGTCATGAGATGCGGTGCCCACGCGATCAATCGCCCCCCGGCAGGGCCTGGGGCATCTCCGTGGTGGGGTCGTAGACGCGCACGACGTGGATCGCCGGGATCCGGCCGTCCCGGCCGACATCCACGGTCTCGATGAGCTGCTTGCCGTCGTCCGACAGGCGATAGCTTTCCCTGATGCTCGGTCCGACCTGCGGACGGATCTCGATGCGGAATTCCTTTCCCTTCCAGCCGGCCTTCTGGTCGGCGACGCCGCTCGAGACCGACACCACGCTCTTCTGCCCGGCGACGTAGCTGTGGGAAATGTCGCCGTTCGAGACGGTGAACTCCTCACCGTGTTGCTCGGTCTTCAGCCATTCCCCCGCACGCAGCGCCGTGGTCTGAAAGCTCACATCGGGTGGGGCGGGTCGATCGAGGGGGGGCAGTTGAACATCCCCGGCCCGGGTACCGGGCTGCGGGCCGAAGGCCTGGTTTTCCGCTTCCCGCTGCGCCCTGGTGCGCGCCTTCTGCAAGTTGTTGAGCGCCTGACGGGTGTCCGTGCTCTGCGCAGGGTTGAGCTTCCAGGTGCCGCTCAGGCTGTATCCGGGCGGTGCATCCTCGGAGAGGTTGCCGAAGACGCAGCCCGCGAGCAGGGCGGCGGCCGCGAGGATCGTGCCCAGGGCACGGGCGTCGAGCCGGCGCTCAACCATGCCTGCGGAGCGCCGCCGAGCCGCTTCGGAGGACCGCGTTGAGTGTGGGGTCGGCGACATGGCTGCTGAGTTTACCCCGACTGAGGGTGTCCACGCCGTGCGGCGGGCCGTGCCTGGGGTCAGCCGGTGCGAGGGTGGGGCAACAGCAAACGCTCCAGCGCATCGAACAGCCACTGTACGAGCAGCGCAAGCAGCGCCGCCGGGATTGCGCCTTCCAGGATGAGGCCGATGTCGTTGAGACGGATGCCGGTGAGGATCGGCTGGCCGTAGCCACCGGCGCCGACCAGCGCGCCGAGCGTGGCGGTGCCCACACAGATGACGGCCGCGGTCTTGATGCCCGCCAGCACGGAGCGCGTGGCAAGGGGGAGATCGATGAGCCGCAGGCGCGCCCATTCGGTGAGCCCGAGCGCGATCGCCGATTCGCGCAGCGGGCGCGGAATGTCGAGCAGCCCGCTGCAGGTGTTGCGGATGATGGGCAGCAGGCTGTAGAGGAAGAGCGCGACCACCGCGGGCGCGAACCCGATGCCGAGCAGTGGGATCATGAACACCAGCAGTGCGAGCGAGGGCACCGTCTGAATGACTCCTGCCGCGCCGAGTACCACGCGGGCCACGGGCGGCCGGCGGGCAGCGAGGATGCCGAGCGGCAGGCCGATCAGCACCGCCGCCGCGAGCGCGACGCCGGTCAGCAGCAGATGCTCACCGGTGTAGGTGAGGAACTCGCTCCAGCGGGTGCTGGCTGCCGGCCCGGCGCGCGCCGGGCCGAGCAGCCGATCGAGGAACTGCGCCGCCACCTCGGACTCGGTGCGATGATCGAGCAGCACGCTTGCGTTCATGCGCGCCATCGCCTCCGTGCTGATGGTGCCATCGAGGCGTGCGAGCGCGCGGCGTGCCGCCGGGCTGACACTGTCACGTACCATCAGGAGCGCGCTATAGGGCGGGAAGAAATGCCGGTCGTCGCGCAGGACCGTCAGCCCGTAGCGAATGATCTCCGGATCCGTGGAGTACAGATCGGTTATGTCGATGTCGCCCGCCTCGAGTGCTCGATAGGCGAGCTCGTGGTCGAGGCCGCGCACCCCTTGCTGCGGCAGTGCGTAGAAGCGGCGCAGCCCCGCCCAGCCGTCCGCGCGGCTCATGAACTCGTTGGAGAATGCGAGCCGCAGATGCGCAAAGCGCTGCAGATCGCTCAGCGTCTGGATGTGGTCGCGCGCGGCGAGCGCGGCGCGCATGCCGAGCACGTAGTTGTCGGAGAAGCCGAGGTGGGAGGCGACGGCGAGGTGCTCGGCAGCGAGCTGCTGCTCGGGCGTTTGCCCCGGCGCCGGCGGCCCGAGCAGCTCCTGATAGAGCGTGCCGCTGTATTCGGTGTAGGCATCGATCTCGCCGTTGCGCAGGGCATCGAAGAGCACGCGACTGCCACCGAGCTCGCGGCGGTGCTCGGCGGGGATGCCCGCGCGGCGCAGCGTCTGCGTGACGATCTCCGCGAGGATCACCGATTCGGTGAAGACCTTGGATCCGACCACGACTGGTGTGCCGGTGAGCGCCGGGGTGGGCTGCGCAAACGCCCACAGGGCGAGAGTGAGCAGCGCCGCCGCGGCGTGGCGGGCCGCGCCCTGCGTGCCGCCCGAGAAGCTCATGCGCGCCTGCCTGCGCGCTGGCGTGTCGCGAGCAGCTCGCGCGCGCCGCGCTGGCTGTCGACGAAATCGCTCACGAACGCGCTGGCCGGCCGCTCGATGAGATCGCCGAGCGAGCCCTGCTGCACGATGCGTCCGGCCCGCAGCAGCACCAGCGTATCGGCGAGCACACCGGCCTCGGCGATATCGTGCGTCACCAGCACCACCGTGCGACCGAGCTGCGCGAACAGCTGTGCAAGGTCGTGCTGCAAATCGCGGCGGATCATCGGGTCGAGCGAGCCGAGGGGCTCATCGAGCAGCAGCAGTGTGGGGTCGAGCATCAGAGCGCGCATCAGGCTCACGCGCTGGCGCTGTCCGCCCGAGAGCTCCTCGGGGTAGCGCGCGCCGGCGCTCACCGGCAGCTTCACCAGCTCCCGCAGCTCGTGATAACGATCGCGCGTGCGAGCGCTCGGCCAGGCGAGCTGCTGCGCCATGAGCGTAACGTTGTCCTCGACGGTGAGGTGCGGGAACAGGCCGCCCTCCTGAATGACATAGCCGATCTGCCGGCGCATCGGGATGAGCCGCTCGGGGCTCACGACGTGCTGATCGATGCGCACGCTGCCCGAGTCGGGCACGACCAGCCCGACGGCAATGCGCAGCAGCGTCGACTTGCCGCA
>DATJSR010000163.1:0-4630 GCA_035504015.1 Steroidobacteraceae bacterium | reverse complement strand
CCACTTGTGGAGGTCGCCGATGCACGCAACAAGCGATGCGTCTCCTGCCGGATCGACGTCGCAGATCCTGCAGCCGTCTCAAACCGCCGACGCCGCCTACGGTTGTGTCGACTGGTACCAGTACGATTGCGTCCCCCGTGCCGCTTCAGCACCGGAGCAGGGCACCACGGCGCGAATCTCGCTGGCCGTCGCACCCGCAGCCGCGCTGGCTGCTGCCGCGACGTTGCTCGATAGTGTCGTCTCCGATCAGCGGGAGCTGCGCAGCGCCTGAGGGCCGCGCCCGCGTCGGAGGCTCCGCAGCCGCGTTCGCACTCGCGGTTCTCCCAGCTGCGCTCACCCTTCCGCCAACACTCCGGGGCACGCGACGTGCGTGCCCTTGCAATGTCACGTCCTGGCCCAATGCATGGCCCGAGCCCCTGAGGAGATTTCCGTGAGGTCGATCGACCGACTCGCCTGGATGTGGGATGAGGCCGTGCATGCGCTGGAGCTGGCCGAGCGACGGCAGCGGCGATTCTTCGAGCTGCGCGGCAGCCGCGCCGCGCTGCCGGTCTGGGAGCCCCCTGCGGACGTGTTCGAGAGCGACGGCGAGGTGCTGGTGGTGCTGGCACTGCCGGGAGTGCAGAGCGATGCGCTTTCCGTGGAGGTCGTGAGCAATGGGCTGCTGGTGCGGGCCGAGCGTCCGCCGCCGCCCGAGCTCGAAAGCCTGCGCGTGCACCGCCTGGAGATCCCCTATGGCAGCTTCGAGCGCCACGTCGCGCTCGCCAGCGGGCGCTACGTGCTGCGCCAGCGCTGCCTGAGCGATGGTTGCCTGACGTTGCGCCTGGTGAAGGAATAAACGATGGCGAGCGAAAGCGAACAGACGATCGAGCTCCTCATTCTTCCGGTCCGCGAGACGGTGCTGTTTCCGGGTGTGGTCCTGCCCGTGGCAGTGAGCCGGCCCCGATCGGTGGCCGCCGTACAGCAGGCCGCGCGCGCACGCGCGCGCATCGGTCTGCTGCTGCAGAAGGATCCCAAGGCGGAGGAGCCCGGACCCGAGCAGCTGCACCGTGTCGGCACGGTGGCGACCATCGCACGCTTCGTCACCGCGCAGGATGGCGTGCACCATCTCATCTGTCAGGGCGAGCAGCGCTTCGAGGTACGCGAGTTCCTGCCGGCCGAGGGCGTGCTGAAAGCGCGCGTCGTACTGCACAGCGATCCCGAGGCAGTGACCCCGCTCGTCGAGGCGGGTGCTCTGTACCTGCGCCAGCGCGCGACCGAGGCTCTGGAGCTGCTGCCGCAGGCGCCCCCCGAGCTGCTCAATGCGGTCCAGGCCGTACAGTCTCCTGGTCAGCTCGCCGATCTGGTGATGAGCCTCACCGACGTGGGCGCGGCGGAGAAGCAAGCCGCCCTCGAGACTTTCGACCTCGGCCAACGCCTCGATAAGGTCATCGGCATTCTGGTCAAGCGCATCGAGGTACTGAAGCTCTCGCGCGACATCGGCGAGAAGACGCGCGAAGCGCTCAACGAGCGCCAGAAGGAGGCCGTGCTGCGCGAGCAGCTGCGCCAGATCCGGCGCGAGCTCGGCGAGGAGGACGAGGGCGCTTCCCCGGAGCTGCAGGAGCTGCGCAAGGGCATCGAAGGCGCGGGCATGCCCGAGGAGGTGAAGGAGCAGGCGCTGCGCGAGCTGGCGCGTCTCGAGCGCATGCCGGAGGCGGGCGGCGAGCATTCCATGCTGCGCACCTACCTCGACTGGCTGGTGAGCCTGCCCTGGTCGAAGCTCGCCCCGGAGAACCTCGACATCGAGGCGGCGCGGCGCACGCTCGATCTGGATCACTACGGGCTCGAGAAGGTGAAGCGGCGCATTCTCGAGTTCCTGGCCGTGCGCAAGCTCAACCCCGAAGGCCGCAGCCCCATTCTGTGCTTCGTGGGTCCGCCGGGTGTTGGCAAGACCTCCCTCGGGCAGAGCATCGCGCGAGCACTCGGCTTGCCGTTCGTGAGGGTGAGCCTGGGCGGCGTGCACGATGAGGCCGAGATCCGCGGCCATCGCCGCACCTACGTGGGAGCGCTGCCCGGGAACATCATCCAGGCGCTGCGTCGCGCCGGCACCCGCAATCCGGTGATGATGCTCGATGAGGTCGACAAGCTCTCCGCCAGCATTCAGGGCGATCCGTACTCGGCGCTGCTCGAGGTGCTCGACCCGGAGCAGAACTCGACCTTCCGTGACAACTACATCGGCGCGCCCTTCGATCTGAGCCGCGTGCTCTTCATCTGCACGGCCAACGTGCTCGATGCGCTGCCGCCCCCGGTGCGTGACCGCATGGAGGTGATCGAGCTCACCGGCTACACCGAGGAAGAGAAGCTCGAGATCGCACGGCGCTACCTGGTGCCACGCCAGCTCACCGCCACCGGCCTCAAGCCCGAGACGGTGTCGATCACCGATGCGGCTCTGCGCAGCATCATCTCCGACTACACCCGCGAGTCGGGTGTGCGCAATCTCGAGCGCCAGATCGGCTCGGTGCTGCGCTCCGTGGCCGTCGGTATCGCCGCCGGGTCGACAGTCTCCCTTACCATCCAGCCGGGGGACCTGGCGCGCATCCTGGGTGCCCCGCGCTTCGAGGGCGAGATCGCCATGCGTACCAGTGTGCCGGGGGTGGCGACCGGGCTTGCCTGGACACCCGCGGGCGGGGACATCCTCTTCGTCGAGTCGAGCCGCGTACCAGGCTCGGGCCGGCTGTTGCTCACCGGGCAGCTGGGAGATGTGATGAAGGAGAGCGCCCAGGCCGCCCTCACGCTCGTGAAGAGCCAGGCAGAGCGGCTGGGCTACGAGCTCGGTGCCTTCGACAAGCTCGATGTGCACATTCACGTGCCGGCCGGGGCGATCCCCAAGGACGGCCCGAGCGCAGGCGTTGCCATCTTCACCTCGCTCGCCTCGCTCCTCACCGGGCGCACCGTGCGCAGCGACGTGGCGATGACGGGCGAGATCAGCCTGCGCGGCCTGGTGCTGCCGGTGGGCGGCATAAAGGAGAAGACGGTCGCCGCGGCGCGCGCCGGCATCCGCACCGTGATCCTGCCTGCGCGCAACCGTCGTGACTTCGATGACATCCCGGAAAGCGCCCGGCAGAAGCTGCAGTTCGTGTGGGCCGAGCGCGTCGAGGACGTGCTCGCCGCGGCGCTCGAGGGAGCGAGCGCGACACGCGCAGCGGCCTGACTACCGTCGGCCGAGTGCCCTGGGCCGACCGCCTTGGGTCGACCGTCGCGGCCTGCCGCCGCGGCGTAACATGCACAGGCGCCGCTCGCAGCGGAGAGGGGGGTGCCGTGATGGGACTGCAGGCAGTGAGATTCATCGGGCTCGGGGCCGTGCTCGGGCTCGCAGGCGCGGTGGTGGGCGGATGCGATGTGCGGATCCAGGATGACACCCCGGCGCAATACCGCGCAGACAATGGCCTCGGTATGTATCAGGTCAAAGCGAGCATCTCGCGTCCGGCGCTGGTCGCGCCGGACTCCGTGTTCGTGACCGCATTCATCGATGACAAGCCGCTGCGCCTCGAGCCCGATGCTTCCGGCACCCAGTGGCAGGCGCTGTACTCGGTGCGTTGCCACAGCCGCTTCGCCTTGCAGTATCACGCGGTGTGGAGCGTGCAGAGCATCACCACGCGCAATACGTTTTTTCCCGCGCACCCACGCAGCGTTCGCCTGATAGAGCCGCCGCTCACCGCGGAGGTGAAGATCGACACCTCGGCAAGGAGCCACAAAGGCTGGAGCGGGGTCGTGCACTATCAATTCATCACCGCACCGACCACCAAGATCAGCGCGCTGCGCATCGAGCCGCTCAGCGAGTCCCCTGCGGATCGCCAGGCCGCCGAGCCGATCGAGGTGACCACCGCGACGCCGCTGTACGTGCCCTGCGCGATGCCGGCGGAGATCACCCTGAGCTCGAGCGCCCAACGGGCGCGCGGCTTCCTCGTGATCGAGACCGATGACCCCAGCGTGCCGCGCTGGCGCACGCGCGTGGAGTTTGCGCCCGCGGCCTGAGCGCCCCGAGGGTCCCTGGGTCCATGAGTGCGCCTGCCTTCCAGCCCTGCGGCATCATCACCCTCACCAGCGATTTCGGTCTGCGCGATCCGTTCGTGGGGCTGATGAAAGCGCGCATCCTCGAGCGCTTGCCGCAGGCGCGCATCGTCGACCTCACCCACGAGGTGACCGCGCACGCCCCGGAGGAGGGCGGCTTCTGGCTCGCCCGCAGTTTCGAGTATTTCCCCGCCGGCTCGGTGCACGTGGCCGTCGTGGACCCGGGAGTGGGTACCGCCCGGGCCGTGCTCTGCGCCGAGAGCGGCACGCACGTGCTGCTCGCCCCGGACAACGGTCTGCTGGGGGCGGTGGCCCTGCGCGGGCCGCTGCGGGTGCGACGAGTGCTCGAGGAGTCCTTGCAGACGCTTCGGCTGCCCCCGCGCAGTGCCACCTTTCATGGCCGCGATCTGTTTGCGCCGCTTGCTGCCGAGCTCGCAGCCGCTCGCTGCACCCCCGCGCAGCTCGGGCCCGCGATCGAGCAATGGGAGCGCGGCAGCCACGCGGCGGCCCTCGAGCAGGAAGGGGGGGTGCGGGGCCGAGTGGTCACGATCGACCGCTTCGGCAACTTGATCACCAACATCGA